>JAZRLU010000444.1:0-2311 GCA_045647045.1 Eubacteriales bacterium | reverse complement strand
CCAAGCGGTCTTAGGAAGACAATTAGGGGCTACAACTCCTTGGCTCACAGAACGACATGGCTACGATCCGACTTGTTGGGCTACGCCCAATGATGACGCTTGCGCTAATGATGTATGCCTATGGCAAATGATGTTGGGCTTGCGCCCAATGATGACGGCTGCGCCTGATGATGTTTGCCTTTGGCAAATGATGTGTGCCGTCCGCACATAAAAACACATTGCGAAGCAACATCATTTTGAGCGAAGCGAAAAACATCATTACGACCGCAGGGAGTAACATCATTGCGCAGCAAATACATCATTTCGCCATCGGCGATACATCACCGCGGCTTCACTTCAGGCAGGAATATTGCACCGTTTTTCCTAAGAGAAACGGTGCTTTTTTGTGCAAAATGCCACGCTCGCGCGTTGAAAATGCGCGCGAGCTATTGATTTGCGGTGGGATGTATGCTAAAATGTAGACACGTTGGATGTTTTAATATGGGCTACGTGCCGCTTTGGGTTTTCGGCTTTTGCGGCTGCATATCGGATGGCGGTAGATACTGTCGGCCGTTTTTATGCGGCTGCTTGGCGGCAAGGGCGGCGGGGCTGCTTTGCGACTTTAAAGCTTGGGTTAAGCTTTCGTATATTTTCACACAAGGAGAATTCAAAAATGAAGAAAAGGGCTTTGGCATTATTATTGGTACTCTCGATGATCGTTCCCATTATTGCGGGGACGGGGCTTATTTCGTTTGCGAACGAAAGGAGGGATGCCGAGATCATTTCCACGGTGAAAAAGGATCTTTTGCTTTGGTATGACGAGCAGGCGCCTTTTGGAAACGAGAGCGTTTCCTCTGCCTACAAGGGCTCAAGCGAGTACAAGGATATAGCCGATGACGGATGGGAAAAATGGTCGTTGCCCCTCGGTAACGGCTATTCGGGAATAAACGTTTTCGGCAGAACGGAAACAGAGCGCATTCAGATAACCGATAACACTCTGTCAAGCCAGCTTGTTGAGGTTGAGCGCGTTGACGGCGTTCAGTATTACGGCGGCGGTCTTAATAATTTTTCCGAAACCTATATAGACTTCGGTCACACGTACGGTAGTGTAAGCAACTATTCAAGAATGCTTGATCTGCGACAGGCGATCTCGTCGGTGTGTTACACGTACGGCGGAGTGGATTATTCAAGAGAATATTTCACCTCATATCCCGACCGCGCTATAGTGATCTATCTTGAAGCATCGGGAAGCGGAAACCTTAGCTTTACTCTGCGCCCCACGATCCCTTACGAGCAGGACTATATGGTTAAGGAGGGCGACGGATTTTCCAAGCACGGAACGGTAGTTGCAAGCGGTGACGGCGTGATCACGCTTTCTGGAAATCTTGGCTACAACAACGTGGATTTTGCCGCGAAATATAAGGTAGTTAACAGCGGCGGTACGGTTAGCGCCGCAAACGGAACAAACGAAAACGGCGAGGCGGATTTCGGCACTCTTACCGTAAGCGGTGCAAATTCGGCATATATAGTTATCACGCTCAGCACAAGCTATGAGCTTTCCGGCGAGGTGTTTACCACAAGCACACCTGCGGATAAATTTAACACGTCTACCGTGGATGCCGCAAAAACCGCGGCAGCAGAGCTTGATGCCGCGCTTAAATATTCCTACGCGCAGCTGCGCGAGCGCCACGTGGCGGATTACGGTGAGCTTTTTGGCAGAGTTGAGGTTGATTTCGGCGGAAAGGTTCCCTCGGTTACCACAGACGTTCTTTTGGAGAACTATATAAACGGCAACCACGATCCCTATCTTGAGGAGCTTTATTTCCAGTTTGGAAGATATCTTCTTATTGCCTCGTCAAGAGAGGGAAGCCTGCCTGCAAATCTGCAGGGAACGTGGAACAGATACAATCTTGCCTCTTGGGGCTCGGGCTATTGGCATAACATAAACGTGCAGATGAACTATTGGCCCGCGTTTTCCACCAACCTATCCGAAACCTTCACGGCATACGTTGATTTTTGGGAGGCATATCTGCCGAAGGCGCAAGAGTATGCTACGGCAGCCATTTCGGGTGATAAATACAAGGAGAACCTTGACAAGGACGGCGGCAACGGCTGGACTATCGGTGTAGGCAGCCAAGCGCAGCACATATCCACCTCGGCAGGCGTTGGAAACGTAGGCTTTACCACCCAGATGTTCTGGGATTATTACGATTACACAAGAGATACGGAGGTGCTCCGCGCGGTTGTTTACCCTGCGCTGAAGGGCGCATCCCTTTACATAACGAAAACCGTTGCCAAGGAGCCTGACGGCACGTATTTAAGCATATGGGGA
>JAZRLU010000443.1:0-3955 GCA_045647045.1 Eubacteriales bacterium | reverse complement strand
GTATGGTGGACCACACCGGAAGATACGAGGCGCTTGCAGAGGCACTTTGCCGCGAGGGCTACGTTTTTGCGGGAAACGATCATCTCGGCCACGGGCTTACCGCCAAGGAAAGCGGTGCGCCGTACGGATATTTTGCGGATGATAACGGCAGAGAGCTTCTTTTGCGCGATCTGCACCGTATGAACAAGCTTCTGCGTGACAGATTCGGTATGCTGCCCGTTCTTATGGGGCACAGTATGGGCTCGTTTTTATCGCGCCTTTACGTGCTTAAGTATCCGCACACGGTATCCGGGCATATAATTCACGGCACGGGCGGCCCTCTTGGCGCGGTGCTCCCTCTCGGTATCGGACTTGTTAACACGATAATTTTCTTCCGCGGAACAAAATATCGCTCTACCTTTATAAAAAATCTTGCCTTTGCAGGCTATAACTCCCATTATCCGAAGGAAGAGGGCTCGCGCGCTTGGCTTACAAGAGCACTTGATCTTGTGGCTGACAGAGAGCAGAATGAATTTACGAACTTTATCTTCACCGTATCGGCATACAGAGAGCTGTTCCGTATGGTGGGCGAGAGCAACTGTGCCGCGTGGTTTAAATCCTATCCGCAAGCCCTGCGCACGCTTGTTGTAAGCGGCAGCGAGGATCCCGTAGGCAATTACGGCAAGGGCCCCACCTACGTATATAAGCAGCTTTTGCTTGCAAACGTTACGGACGTAAGCCTTAAGCTTTACGAGGGTGCAAGGCACGAGCTTTTCAGTGAATCTAACCGCGATGAGGTATTCCGCGATCTTATTGCCTGGCTTGGAGGAGAGGGTTAATGATAAACGCCCTTGCAATAACAGGCCCTACCGCATCCGGCAAGACCGCGCTTTCAATAGCCGTGGCAAAGGCGCTTGGATGTGAAATAATATCGCTTGACTCAATGCAGATATACAAGGGTATGGATATAGGCACGGCGAAGGCGACCGAAAGCGAGCGCGCCGAGGTTGTGCACCATATGCTTGATCTTGTTTTGCCAACCGAGGATTTCAGCGCAAATCAGTATAAGGAAATGGCGCTTTCCGTAGCCCGCGATATAGAGGCACGCGGAAGGATACCGCTTTTTGTAGGCGGTACGGGGCTATATCTTTCTACCCTTGTGCGCCCCGACTGTGAGCAAGCACCCGCATCAAGCCGCGAGTACAGGGATAAGATACTTGAGGGCATACAGACCGAGGAGGATAGGATCGCACTTTGGCAAAGGCTGAAGGCGGTTGATCCCGAGTCGGCAGATGCAGTACATTACAATAACGTCAGGCGTGTGATACGCGCGCTTGAAATATACGATGCCACGGGCAAAACGAAAACCTATTTTGATAAGCTTACGCAATCCCCGAGCACCGAAATAAGCATACGCCATCTTACGCTTGATTACCACAACAGAGACACCCTTTACAGCCGTATTGACGCGCGCGTTGATATAATGCTTAAGGAAGGTCTTTTGGACGAGGTACAAGGGCTTTACTCGGACGGTAAGCTTCTCCCTGCAACAACTGCGGCGCAGGCTATCGGCTATAAGGAGCTTGTATCGGTATTTGAGGGCAATGATACGCTTGAAAATGCCACCCTTACGATAAAGCAGGCAAGCCGCAATTACGCAAAGCGCCAGCTTACCTGGTTTAGGCATAACACACCGGGACGGGTGCTGTTTTGCGACACAGAGGCAGGTGTGATGCTTCCAAAGGAAAGCCTCATACAAGCCGCGATCGAATATTTTAAAGGATAAAAAACAATTTACTATAAAGAAAAGAGGAAACATCTATGAAGGCACTTGAACTCAAAAAGCTCCTTTCCGAGGGCGCACTTGAAAAGCACTCCGCTCTTTACGCAAATATCACCGAGCAGACCGAGCGTTTTATCGCGGCTATAGATTCATTCACCGCACTTTACGGTGACGATCGCGATATCGCAATATTCTCCGTACCCGGCAGAAGCGAAATTCTCGGCAACCATACCGACCACAACAGAGGCTGCGTTCTTGCAGGCGCTATTGACAGAGATATAATTGCCATAGCTGCAAAGAACTCCGACGGCGTTATTCGCTTCAAATCCGAGGGCTACCGCGCAACCACCATTGACCTTGGCAAGATCGACGATCCCGATAACTTTGCAAATTACACCTCCGATGCTCTTATCGCAGGCGTAGCAAAGTGCTTTAAGAACAATAGCCTTGAGATCGGCGGCTACGATGCTTATGCAACCACCGAGGTGCTTAAGGGTAGCGGTATATCCTCATCCGCAGCATTCGAGGTAATGATCGGAAACATCTTCAACTACCTTTACAATGACGGTAAGGTATCCAACGTTGATATCGCAAAGTTCTCCCAGATCGCAGAGAACGTATACTTTGGCAAGCCCTGCGGACTTATGGACCAGATGGCATGCGCAGTAGGCGGATTCGTATACATTGACTTTGAGGACAATTCCAACCCCATCGTTGACCCCATTGCATTCTCTCTTACCGATAAGGGCTATTCCCTTTGCATAGTAAACACCGGCGGCAACCACGCTGACCTTAACGATGACTACGCCTCCGTTCCCTATGAGATGAAGGCTGTTGCACGTGAGCTTGGCAACGACGTTCTCCGCGGCTATACCGAGGCTGACGTTATTGCAAAGATCCCCGAGCTGCGCGAAAAGCTTGGTGACAGAGCAATACTCCGTGCTCTTCACTTCGTACGTGAGAATGCACGCGTTGGTGAAGCAAGAGCGGCTCTTAAGAGCGGCGATACCGATGCATTCTTCGGCCTTGTGCTTGCATCCGGTGCTTCCTCCTTCAAGTACCTTCAGAACGTATATACCACTATCAACGTTAAGGAGCAGGGTCTTTCCCTTGCACTTGCACTTACCGACGGATATCTTAGCGGCAAGGGCGGCGCATTCCGTGTTCACGGCGGCGGCTTTGCAGGTACTATCCAGGTATTTATAAAGAACGAGTATACCGAAGAGTTTGCTTCTCTTATGGATTCTGTTTTCGGAGCAGGCTCCGCTATGATCCTTAAGATAAGACCTCTTGGCGCTTGTAGACTTTTCTAATTTAAAACAGCTTCGGTGCAGGGTAGATTTCTCTTCCCTGCACCGCTTTTTGGGGGCAAAAAATATTTCAAAAATAACCTTCAAGGTGTCCTATTTATTGGACAGGGCATGTTATATAATATAGGTGTAAAAAGACTTTGAGAGGGGATCTAAAAATGGCAGCAGCAAAGAAATCCACACAAACAACAGCTCCCGTTAATGATAAAAAGGCGGCAATAGAAACACTTATGGCGCGCATTGAGCGCGAATGCGGAAAGGGCGCGATAATGAGACTGGGTGAGAACTCCCAGCTTAACGTATCCGCGGTTTCCACAGGCTCGCTTGCGCTTGATTTTGCACTCGGTGTAGGCGGTATTCCGCGCGGAAGAATAACCGAGATCTTTGGCCCTGAATCTTCGGGTAAAACAACCATCGCGCTTCACGTTATTGCAGAGGTGCAAAAGCAGGGCGGCGTTGCGGCATTCATAGATGCAGAACACGCTCTTGACCCCATATATGCAAGAAAGCTTGGCGTAGATATAAATAACCTGCTTGTTTCTCAGCCCGATTGCGGTGAGCAGGCACTTGGCATTGCGGAAACGCTTGCAAACTCCGGCACTATCGATATTATAGTTATAGACTCCGTAGCGGCACTTGTTCCCCGCCAGGAAATAGAGGGCGATATGGGCGCATCCCACGTTGGTGTGCAGGCACGCCTTATGTCTCAGGCTATGAGAAAGCTTATGGGTACTATAGCAAAGTCCAACACGATCGTTATCTTTACCAACCAGCTTCGTGAGAAGGTTGGCGTTATGTACGGCAACCCCGAGGTTACCCCCGGCGGCCGTGCGCTTAAGTTCTACGCATCCGTACGCATTGACGTGCGCCGCGCGGATTCTCT
>JAZRLU010000442.1:0-1181 GCA_045647045.1 Eubacteriales bacterium | reverse complement strand
CATGGCTACGATCCGACTTAAGCTCTGCGCCCTCGGCTGCCGCATCGGCTATAAGCTCAAGGCAACGGTCTACCGAGGTATCGGCGCGCCTCTTAAGCTCGACAAGCTCCGGCTGTTCCTTTTTTCTGTCATATTCTACAGGTGCATATTGCTGAATAACCGCTATCTTCATATCCGTACCTCGGGCGCGTGTGCGCGTTTTTATTATACCTTATATGCTGATTATAGCATATACGTATACACCTGTCAATAGCTATGCATAGCGAAACAGAACATAAAAAACCAAAAAATAAAAGCCGCCACAAATGCAAACTGCGGCACCCGTGACGACTTTTCGTAATATTTTTCTATTTTTTCAGTACGCTTGCGTATGCTAAAACGAAAATGCAGCTTTAGCGATGAGGACAAGCCCGTTACGTTATATCGCTATACGTAAACGACTCCCACGGAATATTCACAGCCTTACCGCCCGTGATGATCTCATCGATATGCAAAAGCAGGGGGAAATGTTCTGCGGCAAGCTTGCCCTTTGCAATTGCAACCCTTACCGCTCTTGCAACGCGCTCTGCAACCACAAGCGATTCAAGCGTTACGCCCGCAAGGGTTGCCTTTGCCTCGTCTATCGTGTAGCCCTTGCCAAGAAGAATGCCGACAAGGCGCGTTCTTCCTCCGTATACGGTAACGTAAAGATCGCCCACACCAACGCAAAGGTTGTTTAAGCTCATAGCGCCCTGATATTCAAGCAGGCGCTCCATTTCCTTGCTTGCCTCGGCAAACACCGCCGCCTGCGAATTGTAATGCAGGGTATCGTTATTAAAGGTGCGCTGATTAAGACCTATCGTAAGCGCAATTCCGAGAGCATAGCCGTTTTTAAGCGCCACCGCGCTTTCGATACCGATCACGTCATCCGTAAGGCTTATGTGATAATAATCGGTGGCAAGTGCACCCTTGATAAGCAAAAGCGCATCCTTATCCTTGCCGCAAAAGCTAACGTGCGTTTGATCGTGGGCAACAAGCTCATAGCTTGTGCACGGACCTCCTATAGCGCAAAGGGGCACGCTTTTGCCAAGCTCGTTAAGCCTTGCCTGCCAAAAGTCGGGATAGGTAATAAGCTGCCCTTCGGGCGTATCCATAAGCCCCTTGGTAACCGTAATAACGGGCACGCCGTTTGGCACCGCGGG
>JAZRLU010000441.1:0-2519 GCA_045647045.1 Eubacteriales bacterium | reverse complement strand
CCCACAAGCCTCGTGCGCGAGTTCATCGGCGGCAACACCTTCTACCGCAAATAGACCGTTGCGTTTAACGAAATGAAAATGTCTGCCCCTTCGGGCACACCCAAATAAAAACGAGTGGAGATGCAGCTAAATCAGCATCTCCACTTTTTTATTAAATTAAACCGTTTTGCGTTATACGTACCCTTTGAGGAAATCCTTTGCAAGGCGGATATCGTTTATCGGTGTATCGCCTGCCTCGCGTTCTATGGTAAGGTATCCGTTGTAGCCTATGTCGCATAGGGCTTTTATGTAGGAATCCCAGTTAACGTCACCCTCGCCAAGCGGCAGCTCTCGGAAGCCAGCGCAGGCACCAAGCGCATCAACACCGCCAACGGCGAAGGCGTGGTAAACGTCCTCGGGGCGTTGATTTTTGTCAAGCATCACGCCGTCCTTGGCGTGGGTGTGCACGATGTAGTCGGCAAGCATATAGACTGCCTCTGTGGCATCCTGCCCTGTTACCATAGTAAAGTTTGCAGGGTCAAGGTTAACGCCAACGCCGCCCTTTGTGTCCTTAAGGAATGCAAGCAGCACCGATGCCTTTTCGGGGCCCGTTTCTATAGCAAGGGTTACGCCGCGCTCCTTTGCATATATACCGCATTCGGTAAGTGCGCGCAGCATTGTGGCATATCTTGGATTTTCCTTATCCTCGGGGATAACGCCTATATGCGTGGTTACAACGTGTGTGCCAAGAGCGTTTGCAAGATCGATTATTCTCTTTGTTTTCTCAACACGCTCCCCGTTATCGCACTCGCGCTCAAAGCCAAATCCGCCCATATCGCCGCACAGTGCGCTTATTTCAAGCCCTGCCTTTGCAAGAAGGGTTTTGTAATATGAGATTCTCTCATCCGTCAGCACATCGGGGGAAAACTCGCCCGTTGTTGCATATATCTGTACTCCGGCGAGCCCAAGCTCGGAGGCAAGGCGTATACCGCCCTCAACGCCGATCTTAAAGCAATCGGTTATAACACCTATTTTCATATCATTACCTCGGTGATGAATTTTAAAGAGTTACCTCTTCCTTAAGCTCTGCGGATCTGTAAAGCGCATCAAGCAGCTTTGCGCTTTCAAGAATGTTATCTATGTTGCTCTTGTTCTTGATACCCGTGTTGCAGGAGTCAAGGAATGCCGCATCCTCTCTTTCATACATATCGGGGATAGTGTATTCCTCGCGCGTGCCTTCAAGCGTTTCGCCCGACCAATAGGTAAAGAGGCTGCAATAGTCAAGGCGCACGCCGCCCTTGTCGCCAAGGAAGTCAACAAACATTTCTCTGCCGCCTATGTTCTGCGCCCAAGCGCCGTTAAAGCTTATGCTTGCCTTGTCCGTTCTTACGTAGCCGGTTACAAAATCGTCAACGTCATTCGTTCCGTTTTCAACGTCGGACGTGTCCTCCGCCCACATTCTTGTATACTTGTATTCCTTCATATCCTTCGCCATTTCGGAATAAGCATCGCAGGTAACGTTTTTAAGCTTTGCTCCGCCGATCGCGTAAAGCACAAGGTCAAGGAAGTGCACGCCCCAATCGATAAGCACGCCGCCGCCGGACTGGCTCTTGGTGGTAAACGCGCCTCCAAGTCCGGGAATGGAGCGGTGCGCACGGAAGGAGCAGTAAACGTGATATACGTTGCCAAGCTCGCCGCGCTCTATCATATCGTGTATCTTTTCAACCGAAAGCTGATATCTGTTGCATACGCCGATATTAAGTATCTTACCGCGGCTTTGCGCCTCGTTTGCCATCTCGCAGGAAAGGGCATAGTTTACCGTTATGGGCTTTTCGCAAAAAACGTGCTTCCCGTGGCGAAGGGCGTCCATAGTTACGGTATAGTGCGCGTAGTTGGGGGTAAGCACAAATACCGCATCAACCTCGGGATCGTTAAGCGCTACGTTGTAATCGGTAATGGCGTTTTCGATAGAGGGGAACTTTTCCTTTGCAAGCACCGCCTTCTTTTCTATGATATCGCAGGCATACTTTATTCTTACGTTTTCAAGGCGCACAAGTGCAGGTAGGTGTGCATTGTTGGCAATTCTTCCGCATCCTATAACGGCTATGGTATTCATAATATATCTCCTGTTTTTGTTTTATATAAGATCTTAAACGTTAAGCTGGCGTATGGCGTTTCTTACCCTCGGGCTCGGCTTGTAGCAATATTCATAGGTGCTCGAATATCCCTTTTCGCCTTCAAGAGTAAGCACTATTCTGTCCGCGGCAACGTCGGGGAGCACAAAACGCACGGTAACGCCGCGTGTGTTACTGTTTGCCGCGGCAGATGCGCTCCATTCAATAAGCTCAAATTTTCTGTCTCCCACGGTGGCGGTTACGGTAACCTTGCCGCCTGCAGGTGTGGGCGCATCGTTAAGCAGCCACAGCTCTGCTTCAAAGGTCTGCCCTGCATTCCAATCAAAATGCGCTACCTTTGCGCTAAAGAGGGTGGGGCGCAGAGCCGATCTTATATATTCGTAGCAGGGGCGGGGAATTGCGGGG
>JAZRLU010000440.1:0-3035 GCA_045647045.1 Eubacteriales bacterium | reverse complement strand
CCGACTTCGGTACGGCTGCAAAGGAAGTGCAGGTCATTATCGATTCGGTTACCGAGGATACCGTTATTAAGCTTTATACCGAGGATCTCGGATACAGCACGCTTACCGAGTACCGTATGTACTCCTATCTCAATGCATCCGATGAGCTTTCGATAGGAAATAAGGATTACTTCAACGCCGGCACGCGCATCACGGGCGTAGCAAAGCGAGGTGATCTTAAGTTCATAGGCTGGAGCATAGGCTCGTCCACCGTCTATAAAGAGGATTGCTTCAGCACGGATCGCAATCTTGATTTCCGCTGCTCACCCGAGCACGTGGACGTAAACGGTGTTATAAAGATCTACGCAAACTACGTAGAGCGCAACAGTCTGTTTTACGATCCCAACGGCGGTATGATAAATCTTGATACCGCGCAGATAACCTCGGGCGCGCATTATACAACCAATGCCGCAACGGGTAAGCTTAAGCTTCTGTATACCGATGCGTACCTTGACGTGTTTGATGCCCCTGCGGTATTCTGGGATGACGGTACCTTCACGCGTGACGGTTATGTGCTCATAGAGTACAACACCAAGCCCGACGGTACGGGAGAAGGCTATAGCCTCGGCTCTCGCAAGCTTGTGGACAGAAGGAGTGAGCAGGCAGAGATCCTTTACTGCATCTGGGCAAAGGAAAGTGCCGCATCCGATTTTACTTATAACGATTACTCCTTACCCCTTCCCGAGGGAACTAATGCAAAGAAGGCACCCGATTGGAAGGAAGAAGGAATTATCATCACCGCCTATAAGGGAGATGATGATATGATAGTTGTTCCCGAAAAGATAGACGGTAAGTACGTTATAGCAATAGCGGGCGGCGCGTTTGTGCGCAGAACGGCTACCTCGCTTGTTCTCCCCCGCACGGTTCAGCTTGTGGAAAAGGGTGCATTTACCGAGTGCCTTTCTCTTGCAACCTTCTATTATCCCGACAGTATTTATCGCATATACAATGAAAGCTTTGATGAGGACACCACGGAGTCCATAAAGCACCTTTACGTAAATGCAACCATGGCGCCTCGCCATACAAATACCGATGCGGGCGCATTTGCCGTAAAGCTTTCCCGCCTTCTTGCATATGACAGTAGAAAGAGGATCATTATGATAGCGGGCTCATCCGCATATCAGGGCTACTCCTCCGCATATACCGAGGCGCTCCTCGAGGATGAGTACAAGGTAATAAACTTCGGTACTACAAGAACCACCAACGGTGCTATCTATCTTGAAGCGCTCTCCGCTCTTGCAAAAGAGGGAGATATCGTGCTCTACGCGCCCGAAAACAGTACCTATATGATGGGTGAGACCGAGCTTTATTGGAAAACGCTTCGCGATATGGAGTCGCTTTACAACCTCTACCGTTATATAGACATCTCGGAGTATGAGAACGTTTTCGCAGCCTTCTCGGATTTCAATATCAACTACCGCTACAACCGCAACCCCGCAACCTATGAGGATTCTTATAAGATCATCACCGAAAAGGGCTCCGTAAACGAGTACGGTGAATATCAGAATGCAAAGCGCACGGGGCTTGTTTCAAGCTACGTTGATACCTACTTCCTCACCTTCAACAAGCGCTTTAAGTCAAAGAATGACGGTGAGTGGAATTCCGATAGCCAGCTTGACAATAAGGATTATACCGATCCGAATAACGTAACGTGGCAGTCTGTAGACGAGCCGTATCTCGTTTACAATATGCAAAGGTCAATAAAGAGCGCGCAAAGCTCGGGCGCAAAGGTGTACTTCTCCTTCTGCCCTGCAGATGCGGATAAGCTTGTTCCCGAGGCAAAAAATCTTGAGTGGCTGCGCGCGTACGATCAAATGATCGAGGATGTTTATTGCTTCGACGGTGTGCTTGGCAGCTGTGTCAATTACATCTTCGCGCATCAGTATTTCTACGACTGTGCCTTCCACCCCAACGATCTTGGCAGAACCTACCGCACCTATCAGGTATACAGTGATCTTTGCGACCTTCTCGGTAAGCAAAAGCGTATGTATTTCTCGGTCGGTGAGAATTTTGAGGGCTGTATTTTCAGAGAAAACGGCAAGATAAGCGGCGATGGCAGACCGTTTGTCTCGGTAGATTATCTTGACACTTAAGAAAAGGAGACTTTATGGAGCTTTTTACTAACCTTTACGCAATGGCGGCACTCGGTGTATGCGTTCTTTTGCATATCCTGTGCGCGATCTTGCCCGATACCGCAGCGCGTATCTTAAACTACGTAAATATCGGCGTGCACGCGGCAAGCGTCGTAGCCTTCGCCTTCTTCGGTCTTAAAATAGAGGAGGCGGTGCTGCTTTACCTTATCAGCATTTTCGTTTATTCTCTTTCGCAGTATATACGTTATAATCTCACGGTTAAAAAGGCGGCAGCCGCAGCTGATGCAGAGCCCGTATCGGTAGCAGATACCGAGGCAGAGCCCGTAGCTGCCGTAGCCGATGCCGCAGAAGAAACGGAGGGTAGCGTATGACGTTTAATTCTTGGGAATTCCTTCTGTTTTATCCCGTAGTGGCGCTGCTTTATTTCGTTCTTCCCAAGCGCGCAAAATGGATAATGCTTCTCATAGCAAGCTATTTCTTCTATATGTGCTATCAGGCAGAGCTCGTGTTCCTTATTCTCGGCACAACCTTCATATCCTGGATGGCATCCAATATTATCGAGAGAACCGAAAAGAAGTCGGTACGTAAGATATGGCTTACGGTAACGCTTGTGGTGTGCCTCGGAGTTCTGTTCTTCTATAAGTATTTCAACTTCCTTTCGGGCAGCGTAACAGGGCTTATAGCCCTCTTTGGCGGCACTCCCGACCCCATAACGCTGAATCTCATTCTCCCCGTAGGCGTTTCCTTCTACACCTTCCAAACGCTCTCCTACGTTATAGACGTTTATAGGGGAGACATTAAAACCGAGCGTAATTTCTTCTTCTACGCGCTCTTCGTATCCTTCTTCCCTCAGCTTGTTGCAGGACCTATCGAGCGTCCCGAAGTCGGAGGCCAAGCGGTCTT
>JAZRLU010000439.1:0-2645 GCA_045647045.1 Eubacteriales bacterium | reverse complement strand
AGGATACGGTGGACGTGCCGTCTATGTAATAGTTCTTGTGATCAAGAGATACCGCCGCGGTATAAGAGCCTGCGCTCTTGCCTGCTCCGCTTACTGTGAAGGAAAGCTTTTCACCGGTTACGTTACCATCCTTAACGCTTACCTCGGGATACTGTACCGCACCCGAATAGGTAAGAGTCGTTTCACCGAACTCAACGGTTACGGGCGCTTTCTCTATCTTAAGCGTTGCGGTGCTTGCGCTTGCCGAGCTGTGCTTGTAGTTTTTGTTGCCAACGGTTACGGTTACGGTGTATTCACCCGCATCCGTGCCGCCGTTTACGTGTACCTGTGCATCCTCTCCGTTTATAACGCCGAGGGTGCTTATTTCGGGATAAATAAGCTTACCGCTGTAGGTGTAGATAAGGTCAACGAAGGAAACGGTTATCTCCTTTTGTGTTACGGTAAACTCACAGGTAGCGCCCGTGCCTATGCTGTAGTTTTCGTTGTTGGAGGCTGCCGTTGCGGTATAAGTGCCTACGTTAACGGCGGTTTTGCACGTAACGTTAAGCGTAACGGTATCGCCGCTTACAACGCCGCTCTCAACGGTGGGGGTGGGCTGGTGCGCATTTCCGTCGTACACGAAGCTTGTAGTGCCCCATATAACGGTAAGTGCCTTTTTCTGCACGGTGAGGGTAGCGTTTACGTACTGCGCATCAATAACGTAGTTGTGGTTTGCAACGCTTGCCTCTACCTTGTGCTCGCCCACATCCTTCTTTGCGCCGCTGACCGTAAGACCAAGGTTATCACCCTCAACCGCGCCGAATACGGTGGCGGTGGGAGTTTGCACCGTGCCGTTATAGGTAACGGTAAGACCGTCCCAAGCGAGTGTTATGCGCTTTGCACCTACGGTAAAGCCGCAGGTGGGATTTTTTACAACGTAGTTAGACGTAAGAGAGTTGCCCACGGGCACAAGGGATGCGGTGGCAATATGCGTGCCATCGCCTGCATCCTTTACCTTGCCGCTTACGCTTAAGGTAAAGCTATCCGTGCCGCAAACGCCGGAGGTGATGGTTACCGTGGGTGCCTGCTCCGTACCGTTATAGGTAAGGGTGGAGTTGCCCCACATAAGATCTACGGTAGCCGCGGCTATAGTGAACTGCGTTTCGTTTGAGCCGATAAGCGTATAATTTGTATTTGCTACGGTAACGGTTGCACTGTAAGTGCCAACGTCTCTTGCATCGGTGTTTGAGGCAACGCTTTCCATCGCGCTATCCGATGCCACAAGCCCCGTGAATACGGGCTTTGGAAGCCTGCCGGAGGAGCCGTTATAGATCATAGACGTATCCGCCCACGTAACGGTTATCTCCTTTGCGGTTATGGCAAAGCTTACCTCGGTATTCTCCGCAATATAGTAGTTTCTGTTTACCGAATCCCCCGTAAGTGATGCCCTTGCGGTATACGTGCCCACGTTTTTGCCGGGGTTGGTTACGCTTACCGCGCAAACGGGCAGCTCTTCACCCTGCGCGCCGTTCAGCGCATCTACGGTAGGCTTATTCGTATCCTTGCCGTTATAGATAACGGAAAGAGACGCCTCGTTCCAATCAACGGTAAGGGGTGCTTTTGTAATTTCGAAATCGGTAGCTTCATCCCCCTGCCTGATAACGTAGTTTCGGTTATCGATCAGGGCGGTGGCAACGTAATTGCCAACCGATACGGACAGGTTGGATGATACGGTAACGTTCACCGTATCCGAGCCCTGTATGCCCGAGGAAACGGTGCACGCGGGGAGTATTTGCTCCGCGGTGTAAACGTAACTGCGCACAGAGTCCCATTCAAGGGTTACCTCACGGGGGTCTATTGTGTAAACGCAGGTGGGCTCTACCACTCTGTATTTACGTGCCGCATCCCCCGTAAGAGATACGGTTACGGTATAGGTGCCCGCATTGGTAAGGGAGCCTTCATTGAACTCGTAGGTGATAGCATCAGAGCCCACAACAGCACTTCTGTCGTACGTGATGCCGACCGACGTGGTGCGCGCATCGTATACTCTTGTATATCCGCCGCCGTTAAACTCGTTAAAGCTTACGTTTATAGGTCTTGGATCTACGGCTACCGCAACGGTGGCAGAGGATCTTGAGGTAAGAGAGGTTACCGTATCGGAATACGCCTCGCATACCACCTCGTACTCGCCGTATGCATCAATGCCGATAGAGGGTACGGTAAAGGAGCTTTCGCTTGCAAGGGTTTGCCCCTCATAGCTCCACACGTATCTTATATTTACGCCCGATGCAGGGGATACTGCCTCGGCAGAGAAGGTTACGCTGTTGCCGTATATCGCATTGCCCGTAAGACCGTTTTTCGCATAGGTTACCGTGGGGGGAAGAAGATTCCACATAGGATTTATGCTTATGCGCTGATCGGGTGCTTCGGCAATGACCTCACCGATATCCGTAAAGATCTTGCCGTTTGAGATAAAGAGAAGCTCAAAGCCCACACGCTCGGGCGCGCTTTTCATAATCACGGCATCGGCGGTATCGGCAATTACGTATCTGCCCGATGTGGTGCCGGTGTATTCTACGGGAAGCTCGTAAAGCTCATCGTTATCGCTCGTAAACGTTACGTTATAGATCTTATCAAACGCGATCTCAACGCCCGCAATGCTCTTA
>JAZRLU010000438.1:0-8266 GCA_045647045.1 Eubacteriales bacterium | reverse complement strand
GATAACGCGTTTGAGCCTTATCTTACCACCGATTTCAAGCAGTGGAAGAACACGGTATACGATGAAGAGGGAGATATCGTGCTCCCCGATTCCACGGTTATCTTTACCGCGGATATGATCAACGCAAGATACATTATAGACGAGAACGGAAATAAGCAGTATCAGCTTGTTACCAAAGAGGCACAGCGCCTTACCTACGATCTTTCGCTTTATAAAAACGATTCGATGTACGGCAGATTCTCCACGGCATTTGTCGGCAAGGCGGTTGGCAAGCTTAGCGAAAAGCTTGCGGTTACCACCTACTCGTTTGCAACGCCCGTTACGGTTGGCGCAAACGGTGAGAACGTTAAGTACACCTACAGAATAAAGCAGATAGAAAGCATAATCACCGATGAGGGCGAGATCATCGCGCCCGGCATCCCGGTTGGAGACAGTAACCTTGTAAAGGTAACCTATTCTCTTTATCTCAACGATGAGATGATAAACTTCAACGATTTCTCCGGTATCCTTGATCTTTCAAGCCCGCTTATCACCGATGACGTGCGCACCTTGATCAAGGCTCAAACGGTAGGAAACGTTAACACGGATATAGGCCATATAGACGTAAACCTTACTTACACGGATGATACGGTGATCAAAAACAACGTATCCATAGTTATAACCGAGATCATTGACATTTCGGACAAGGACGGCTATAAGCTTGAGACCGTGCAGGACGGCGCAAAGGTAATGTTCCGCTACTACACCGTGCAAAACGGTGAAAGATCCGAAGGCTTTACCACCTCCTATATAACCGTTTCGGACGAGATGGCTGAGGACGAGCGTGTTATTGCAGATCTCCTTATGGGCAAGAAGGTAGACGACGGATATAACATCAACGTTGCGGTTTATAATATCGACTGTGAGATCATGGCAAGCTATACCACGTATATGGTAAATGCCGTTGATTACTTCTACACAAAGGAAAACATCGTTTCCTTTGCCTTCGTGCAGGCATCCGACAGAGACGTTTATTACGGCGAGTCCTTCTACGAGAACACTATGGAGGGCAAGTATTCAATGTACGCCCTCAATGCATCCGCCTGCCAGGCGGTTGTAGAGCTGCTCGGCGGTCTTAACGAGAGCGCAACCTCATCCGTAGGTCTTGCGGGCCTTGAAACGGTTTCGATAGGTATCACGCCCGAGAAGCTTAAGAAGTACGGTCTTTATGCAAACACTATTTATTTCGAGCTTCCGAGAGGAATTACCGCCATTGATTACGGAGACGTTCCTACGGACGAGTTCTTCAACGATCTTGACGATTACACCTACTACGATACCCTTGGCTTCACTCTCTATATAAGTGATGCGGGTATAGACGGTAAGCGCTACATTGCATCCGATATGTACGACGTTATTTCGGTTGTTGATGCAGACGATTTCGTATTCCTTGACGAGAGCTTCGTTGATTTCTATGCAAGACGCAGCATCGTGCTTGCAGACATTTCGGCGATCGACAAGATAAAGCTTGAGTTCTTTATGGACGACGTGTACGGCTCGTACACCAACCAGCTTAAGCACAGCCTTGTTTACGCTTATAACGGTAAGCTTTACCGCAAGGAGGAGCTTACGGCAGAGGAGCTTGAGCTTGCATCCGCATACGATGCCATAGACGTGCTCGTTACTCCCGACGGTGAGTGTATGGACACCGCATTCTCGGATTACCTTACCGAGAACGGATATACGTACGATTCGCTGCGCCAGTTCTTTGGCGGCGAGTTTATAGACCTTGACAGCCGCGGAACGGCAAACTTCAAGGAGTTTACCGAAACGCTGTTCTTCACCTCTTATCAGGGCGCGCTGACACAAGAGGAGCAGGAGGCAGGCTTTGAAAACGGCAAGCTTCTTATGAAGATGACCGTTAAGCTTTACGACGGCTACGGCGCATACCAGTATGCGTATGAGTTCTACAAGATATCCGACAGGCGCGTTATGGTAAAGATCTACCGCGAGAATATTGTGGACGGAACGCAGCAGAACGCCGTAAGTGATTTCTACGTTTCCACCTTCGCATTTGAAAAGCTTGTCGGTCTTTACGTAGATCTTCTTAACGGAAATGACATTTCCAACAAGACCGCATTCGTGGATATAAGCAAAAACTGAACAAAGTAAGCGGATAATGCCGTTTATGGCACGCGCTTTTTGTGCAAAATAAAAAAATATTTCATTTTTATAATATTTTTTAAAAAAATGTTTGCATTTTTCAAAGTTATGTGTTATAATGGTCTGTGCTTAATGTGAGGAAGTGTAAAATCATCCCACATATGGCAATTTAAATTAAGTTAAATAATTATATAGAGAAAGAGAAGAAAACATGAAAAGAAGAATTATCTGTTTAATTCTTGTCGTTGTGTCGCTTATGCTTTCCCTTGCAAGCTGTGGCTACAGCTACACCAAGGATGACCTTTCAAAGTATGCTTCCTTCGACAAAGCTGCCTTCGAGGCTGCAATCGGTGCACTTAAGATCGAGGACGGTGAGTATACCGAGTCCGAGAGAGAGGCACAGCAGATGGATACCATCAATGAGGCCCTTGCAAAGAAGGCTGATACCGATGCAAAGCTTGAGGCCGGCGTTATCGATTCCAACGATAAGCTTTACTACTGCTACTACGTTACCTTTACCAATGATGACGGTGAGACCGTAACGATAGTTCCCACGTATATGCAGTCCTCCAAGGCTGTTAATATGCAGCTCGGTCTTTCCGATCTTGAGAACTACAAGAAGGCACTTTCCGACAAGATAGTAGAAGGTAATATCAAAATTGAGGATTATCTCTACAAGGTAAACACCAGCACCACCTACGCAGGTAAGGCAGGCGATATCGCTTACATCAGCTACACCGTATCTACCAAGGGTGAGGATGAGAAGAGCGACGTTACCGTTACCTATGAGAAGGTAGTTCTCGGTGATGAGAGCCACGACGTTGCTGCTAAGCTTGTTGGTCAGACCATCGGCAAGGCATTCTCCGCTTTCGATAGCTCTGATGCAACCAAGACCTACACCAATGCAAAGATCAACTGGATCGTTGAGTCCACCGATGAGAACCCCTATGCAGAGATCGTTCTTGATCCCATCGTTATGTATGAGACCACCACGAAGCAGAAGGACGTTTTCGGTAAGGAGCACGATCTTAAGGATAAGGAGCTTACTTATCACGTTTGCCCCACCTATTATCTCGACGTTGAGGACTTCTCCGCAGAGGCGATCCTCAGAACTCTTACCACCACCGTTACCAAGGATTCCTATGATTGCCTTGCAGAGTGCGAGGAGCTTATAAAGACCTTTAACGAGAAGCTTGCAACCTACAACGAGAAGGTTACTGCTCTTGAGAAGGCTGAGAAGGCTACCGCTGATGCAGAGGAGAACGTAGAGAAGGTTGAGGCGGCTGTTAAGGATGGCGAGAACGTAGACGAGAACAAGGACGTTAAGGAAGCACGCGAGGACCTCAAGGCAAAGGAAGAGGCAGAGGCTGCAGCTCTTAAGGCTAAAGAGGATGCTGATGCAGAGGTAGTTGCTGCTATGTCCGCGATCTTCAAGAAGGTTGGCGCGGATGACGAGGCAAAGGGTAAGACCACTCTTATCGACGAGTACAAGGAGAACACCCACGATTCTCTTCTTGCAACCTACAACAGCGAGATCAGAAACAACCTTGCAAAGGCTATCTGGGAGGCAATGACCAAGAACATCAAGATCACCTCCGTTCCTACCAAGGCAGTAGACGAGATCTATGACAGAATGATCGAGTCCTACGAGTATGATTTCCATACCGGCGATTACAATTCTACCAATAAGATTTCCAACTGGGAGCAGTACAACGGCAACTTTGATCAGTTCCTTATCGTAGAGACCGGTATCAAGACCGATAGCTACGCTGATGCAAAGGCTCACGTTCGCGGCGAGGCTGAGGAGTACGTTAAGGACTTCGTAACCATCTACTACGTAGCTGAGATCTACGGCCTTACCTACACCAAGGCAGAGCTTAAGGAGTACAAGAAGGACGAGTCCGGTGATTACGATTACTACGTATACTACCAGGGCGAGACCAATACTCTTGCAGCATTCCAGTTTGACAAGATGTTCGACTTCTTCCTTGAGTCCGAGACTGACGAGGAGACCGGTGCTGTTACTTATAAGCATGAGCTTGTAAAGAACTTCACCATCAAGGCAGAGACCGAAGATGACAAAGAGACCGAGTCTAACTAATTAAAATCGGTAAATGAAATAAAACAACGGGGCTTGCGAATTTACCGCCGGCTCCGTTTTTTAAAAGGGTGATGCCAATGAAAGAGGTACAATTATATACAGACGGTGCCTGCAGAGGCAATCCCGGAAGGGGTGGATGGGGAGCGATCCTTGTCTGGGGTAAATTTGAGCGCGAGCTTGCAGGCGGAGAGAGGGAGACCACCAATAACAGAATGGAGCTTCTTGCCGCTATAGAGGGGCTTGCCGCACTAAGGGAGCCCTGCCGTGTTACGCTGTATTCCGATTCAAAATATCTCACCGATGCCTACCTTCAAGGCTGGGTATACGCGTGGGAGAGGGAAAACTGGCGCGGCGGCAAGGTAAAGAATCCCGATCTGTGGCAAAGGCTGCTTTCGTTAACAAGAATGCACGAGGTAACCTTTATTTGGGTAAAGGGGCATAACGGGCATCCGTACAACGAAAGGTGCGATGCACTTGCTACCGCGTTTGCAGATTCCTTCATATAAATAATAAAGGCGGAAAAATAAGTGGCAAATAAAGATAAAAACACAGCACAGCAGCCCGAGGGCGAGCTTATAGCGGTGAAGCATCCGTTTTACACAAAGCCTTGGGTAATAATAACCGCGGCGGTGCTTGCCGTTGTTCTTATTGTAAGCATGCTTGTAGGCGTTTCTATGTCCGCGCGCGGAATAACGCTCGGTCAGCTTATTACGGATGAGGATGTACGCGATCAGTACTTCTCCTGGCTTTTCGGCTATGAGCTTAAGAATATCGACTTTATAAACGATGATCTTTCGAAATTTATCGAGATATCCGATGAAATTTATAAAGGCTACGATCTTACCGTAAGCGTTTCCCGCCCCGGTGAGCTTGAGCTTGAAAATAAAATACTTCAGCTTCTTGCATCTAACAGAGACGTGCAGAACGTTGACCGCAGATATATGCTTAACGTTCCCATCACCGCAGGAGATGCCGTTTATATGTACTATACCGGCTATCAGCTTAACGAGGCGGGGGAGCGTGTAGATATTTCCGGCACCTCAAACTTTGATCTTTCGGTTGACGAGCTTAAGGCAAGCGGCGGCGTTAAGATCGGCGGCGGATCTCTTATCCCCGGCTTTGAGCTTGCGCTTGTTGGCAAGGTGCCTAAGGATTACAACACCGATTTTACCAAGATCATCGGCGGTAACCTCCCCAAGGACGGCGTGCCCGAAAACTGCGTCGTTTACGCTACGGCAAGCTACGTTATGGAGGACGGCTTGCTTTATGAGGACGAGAAGATAAGGATCGACTTCCGCGACGGTAAGGCAGAGGACAAATGGGGTGTAGGTATTTACGATTACCTTTGCGAAAAGAGCATCGGTATGACCAATACCGCGCCGCCTCTTACGCTTACCTGCGCAGACGGTAACAAGATCACCTATACACGTATGACGGTGGAATATTTCACCCAGTGTGAAAATGATCCTCTTGTTATAGAAACCACCTTCCCCGAGGATTACGATAATGCAAGCCTCAGAGGAAAGACCGTTTATTTCGATATATACTTCTACGGCGTTGTGATTTATAACACGCCCGAGTTTAACGATGATTTTATTCTCAATACCCTTAAGGTAAGCGAGGATTCGCTTGCAGAGCTTGAGGGCGAGGGCGTAACCGAAAAATACAAGACCTTCCTTATGAACGAGCTTCTTGCCGCGTATGAGGAAAAGGTGCACACCGCGGCAGAGGATGCAATGTGGGAGTACCTTAAGAAAACGGTTAAGATCAAAAAGATGCCCTCACGAGAGGTAAACCGCATTTACGAAAACTACTATTACGATATTATGCACGATTACCGTAGTGCAAATGCAGACGGCGCAGGCTATGAGAGCCTTGACGAGTATGCAAGAGATGCACTTGGGCTTGACATTGGCGCAGACTGGACCGAGTATATTATGATGATGACCGAGGATGAGGTTAAGGAAAAACTTATCTTCTATACCATCATAAGAAACGAGGGGCTTGTTCCTACGGAGGAGGAGTTCAAGGTGCTTTACAGAAAAGAGCTTGAGCTTGACTTTGAGTACTACTACGGTAAAACAAGCGAGGATTACGAAAGCTACGAGGAGTTTGAACAGGCACTCTTCTCTTATGAGAAGGAGATGCTTGATGCAATAGGCGTTTCCTATTATCACGATGCGATCTACTATAACTATGCTACGGATAATATACTTGAATTCGCAAACATCATAAATACCGCGGTATCCGAGGGTAACTGATCCTAAGCTTACGGCTATGGCATCCGCCGTCGGATGCCTTAAAGCTAAAAAAAGAGAGCATTTCGGCAAAGCTATGATCCACAAGCTATAGACTTGAAAGTTTTTTCAAGGTCTGTAAAAAAAGGATCATATTAAAGCCGATCTGCTCTCTTTTTTTGCTTATAAGGTACCCCGTGCCGCGTTTTTTCTGTGCTTATGGGGCACCGGGAACGCATTTTGTAACTTATAAGGCACCACGTGCTGCACTTTGTTTCTACTCACAAGGCATCCCGTGTTGCATTTTTGGGGTTAACTTGCCGTTTTGAAGCTGCGCTTATCTTTTGCAGTTGCAGCTGCCGTACTTTTTGCTGTAGCGTTCGATAAGATCGATTATCTCACCGCGAACCTGACGTACGTTATTTATGATATCGCGTCTGAGATAGTTACTGTTGTGTATCATTATCTCATCATACTTATCCTCGTACTTGTTAAGGTAAACAAGGCGGTTATAGATCTTGATGAGCGTAAGATACTCGTCGTTGTGCTTGTGAATAAGCTCAATGAAGATATCGCTGCTCTTTACAGAGTCCCAAACGATACATTCCATTTCAAACGTTGCCGCAAGCTGCTCGGAGGACGGATTGTCTATCGAGTTAATTCTACGGAGATTTACAAGGATGTCGTCAAGCTCGCACTTGATTGCACGGCGAATGGTAGTAAGTCTGCGCTTCTCTGCAACCTTTCCCCATATTGCGCCGCCGATGATGGGCAAAAGAAAACCGACGAGTGAACCGGAGAAGGAGTAGATTATTTCTACCCATTCGAAGTCACCCATTGCCATTGTAAGCAAAAAATTCATTTGTTTTTCTCCTTTATCTTATCATTTTTAAGATCCTAAGCTTATATTCCGCACTAAGGTCCTTGAAGGGCGGATAGGTTTCGTTGCCGCGCATTGCAAGCTCGTAATATTCGTTTGCCTTCGCTCTGTCACAAGCGCTTAGCCCTGCGCCAAACTCATAAAGGCACCCAAGCGTGTAAAGCGCCTTGGGGTAACCGAAGGGGGCGGCGGCAAGCAGCACGTCATACGCCTCCTTGTGCTTTTTCTGATGTATAAGTGCCATAGCCGTGGAGTAAAGGCTGCGCACCATCTTCTTCATTCTTCGGGATTGAAGCCTGATAAGCTCGTCCTTTGCACCCTTAATTCCGCGAGCTGCGGCAACGGTAAGGTGCTTTATAGCGGCACGGTAGTTAAAATCGGTGCCTATACCGCGGCTGTAGCAAAGGGCAAGGGGCATAAGCGCGTTTGCATCCCCCGCATCATAGGCGGATCTGTACCAATAGAACGCCGAAGCCGTGTCACGCTCGGTGCCAAAGCCGCGCTCATAGCAGGTGGCAAGCATAAGGGCAGAGCTCGGCTCACCCATTGCGGTTGCTATAGCAAAATAGCGGTAGGCGTTTTCAGCCTCTGCCGCGGTGGCAGTGGCACCCCGTGCTATGATCTCATAGCCGCTTTTGTAGAAGCCGTAGCGCTTTGTTTTGATATCGTTTGCCTTTCTTTGCGCTTCCTTGCAGCCGCTTGCAAGCTCGTAATATTCAAGCGCGCGCTTTATATCACGCTCAACAAGCTCGCCCTTGTCATATATATCGCCAAGCCTTTCGTATGCTGCGGTATATCCAAGCGTTGCGGATCTGTGGTAGTATGCAAGTGCGGTCTGCACGCTACGCGGGAAGATCTCTCCGCTTGCATACTCGTCTGCAAGATAGAGCGCCGCAATGGCGTTGC
>JAZRLU010000437.1:0-4627 GCA_045647045.1 Eubacteriales bacterium | reverse complement strand
CAGTTGAGATAGACAGCTTTGGCGACGTTATCAAGCCCTACGATCCTGCAAGCGCACTTGTTAACGGCTATGCGTTTGACGATCTCTTCGGCTATGAGGGCGGCGATGATGCCGGCACCTACTACGGCGCAAACGACCTTGTTGCAGGTCTTTACGAGCTTGCAGCAGGCTATAACGTATATGAGTACGTTATGGTTCTTGACGGCGTTACCTACTACAACTTCGAGTTTGATTATCCCGTAGCTGTACACGATTGGGAGCTCGAAGTGGACGTATACAAGGTATACAGCATAAGCGTAAGCTTCTCTCTTTCCGAGAACTACACCTACGAGAGCATATACGTAAGCTCTGCTAAATATGATGCAGAGGCAGTATGGAGCGAGGATGAGGAGCCCGTGCTTGTTGACGTTTATGCAACCACTCTTCTTCCCACCACCGTACGTATTTACAACATTGAGCAGACCACCGGCGCACGCGACCTTGAGTTTGCATATGTTCCCGAAGACGTTCTTATGAGCGAGTTTGACCTTGTAGACGGCGAGGGCAACGCAGTTGAGGAAACTATCACCGTAGAGTCCGGTGCTTACGTATCCTTCGGCTTTGCTAATGTTGCTCCCGAGAGCGCTATTATCGGTCTTAACAACATCGATGCTACGAGCGATATGCTCAGCGTTAACTATTGGGACGGTTCTCTTTCCATCTATGCAGGTGCTCCCGGTGAGTACACCTTCGATCTTATCGTAAACGGTGTTACCACTACCTACAACGTAACCGTTACCGCACCCGCTGTAAGCGAGATCTACGCTACCGTAAACGGTGAGCCTGTTCCCGATAACGGACTTAAGGTGTTCTCCGTTAACAACGTTGCTACCGTAACCTTCGGTGCAGCAGTTAACTCTTATGCAGATCCTGCCTTCACAGCTATGCTCGGCCGTATGGATATGATGAGCAATATGCTTGTTGATAACGGTGACGGTACTTACACTCTGACCATGAATACCGATATGGGCGGCTATGCAAGCGTTCAGGTTATGATCCAGTCTGTTGCGAACCCCGACGTTACCTACATTCTTAACGTAGAAGCAAGCCCTGCTCCCGGCGTTGCCGATATACTCAACGGCACTTACGTTGGCGAGATCATGGACTACAGATTCAATGAGCACGGTATGACTAACCTTGAGGTTACCTTCACTCCCGCAGCTGAGGGCGCAACCAACGGTACTCTTACCTTCCGCGTTTATTACTCCGGTATGTACGGCTCGTCCGCAGATTATACCGACGTGCTTAACTACAGCTACGATGCTGCTACCGGTGCGTTTACCACCGAGCTTGTAAGCACTACTACCGATACTGCCGAGGGCTTGCCTCTTGTTATCGGCTTTGACGCTGCAAGCTACGCTATAAGCGTAGAAGGCATGAGGGGTAGTGCAACCCTTACCGCAGGCACAGCTTCCGGCGGTGAGAGCGGCGAGTCCACTCTTGACATTGCAGGTGCGTATATTTACAACGTATACAAAGAGGACGGCTATAGCCTTGACTCCCGTTATCAGCTTACCATCAATGCAGACGGTACCGGTACCTTTAAGTACATGCTTTGGGACAAGACCGACTACTCTTGGATCGATGAGTACACCACTACCTTCACTTGGTCTGTTGCAGCTGATGGCGTAAGCTTCGACCTTGTTGTAGCTGATAGCACCTACCTCCAGAGCGGCAACTACGCTTACGGCTCTTGGACCAATCCGGAGTCCGGTCTTACTTATGAGGGTATCCTTGCAGTTGTAATTCTTAACGGAACCTCTCCTGCAGCTTACAACCTTGAGATATTCTAAATAGCAGCCCCGATATATCGGGTGCAAAAGGGCTAGGCGGATTTTTCCGCCTAGCCTTTAATATTATAAAAAAATCTTCTAAGCGGTATTTGGATAAAGTTCCATTATTTTAATAAATAATGAAACGCAGGCGGAGCGTTTAGCGTTATTATAAGTGAAGGAAAAATAAATCCCAAGGGAGGCTTCGCTATGAAGAAAATAACTGTACTGTGTATTATATTTACGCTTGGCGTGCTTTTTCTTGCCGCTTGCGGCTTGGATGCTCCAATTATAACCGGGCATTCGCAATCGGATATTTCGGGCGTTGGTATACGTATATCAGAGGTGGGCGGCAATGAATACGCGCCCGTTTTGCGCGTGGAGTGGTATAACCGTACCGAGTTTGACGTAACGTTTGGCAGGGGGTATGATATAGAGCGCAAGGACGGTGATGAATGGACGAGCGTTCTTGCAGGCGATCTTGCCGTGCCCGAGATAGCCGAGGTACTCTCGCGTGATGACAGTCGTGTTTTGGATTACGTCACCGATGCTTTTGATATAAAAAAGGAGGGCTTGTACCGCATACGTGTTGATTTTACGCTGCAAAGGGGCGCTGTTGCAGAGGCAGGTAGAGCTTATGCCGAATTCAAAATAAAAAGCCGCTCTGCAATATTCAGCCACAACCTTACCCTTGATAAAGCAACAGAGCAGAGGCTTGCAGATCCGCTTTCCGATTCTTATAAGGAAGGGGAGCGCGTTACGGTAAGGCTTAAAAGGGATGACAATATAGGTTATTCACTTGTTATTAACGGCAAAGGCACCGCGCACCGTGGCATTGATACCGATGAGTACTATGAATATTACTTCTTTATGCCGGGGGAAAACGCCCACGTTACCCTTGTTTCGCATGATGCTTATGATGAAAAAAGCATAGCCATATCGGAAATGATAGATATATATCTTTCGGGGCACGGTGTATGTACAAGGGCAGAGGTGATTTTGTACTACGGCAGATTCATCGAATCGGGCACCGCTGCCGACGTGGGAATAATCGGGTGCGAGTGCGGAAGTGATGATGCGGTTGCGGAAGAGTGGATAGGCGGTCATCTTTTCAGATACCCAAGCTCAAATAAAGCCCTTGCATTTGTAAACGGGGGCACGTACAGATTGCTTGAAGCATATATGGTCGGCTATGTGTCGGATGCAGATCTTGAATATATCGCACAGCGCCATATGAGCGAGTACGGATATCTGTATGACGGCGGCAATATGTAAACAAATATTATTTTCCTTGCAATTGATAGAATGTTGTGGTAAAATTATACTAAGCGAACGTTACCCGATATTGTGGGTAAATAAATGTGCGCCGAGGCTTGTGTGGAAAACGTAATAAAGGACGTGCTCGCGCAGGATAAAATTTTGTGCGAGGAAAAAATAAAGGAATATATAAGCGGCACGTACGGCTATCTTGACGGGCTTATTGCCGCACAGCGCTATAGCCTTCTTGCAGGCGGAAAGCGTATAAGACCTATACTGGTGCTTGAATTTTGCCGCCTTTTCGGCGGTGTGGCAGAGCACGCCCTGCCATATGCGCTTGCTATAGAGATGGTGCATACAGCATCTCTTATACACGACGATCTGCCTGCGATAGATAACGACGATCTGCGGCGCGGTATGCCAACCAACCATAAGGTGCACGGAGAGGCAACCGCACTCCTCGCGGCAGACGGTCTGTTTTTGGATGCCTTCCGCGTTATCGCGGCAAATAAGGATGGCTCGGCAGAAAAGAATTTAGCCGCCGTTTCGGTGCTTGCAGAGGCAACGGGTAGCCTCGGTATGGTGGGCGGAGAATATATGGACGTAATGGCAGAGGGCACAACCGTGCCGCGCGAGGTGCTTGATCAAATGCACGCGCTGAAAACGGGCGCCCTGATACGTGGCGCGTGTATGCTTGGCGCGATTTCGGCAGGTATAATGCCGGGGGACGCGAGGATGGCTGCCGTGGTCACGTATGCAGAGTGCATCGGGCTTGCCTTTCAGATAACGGATGACGTGCTTGACAGAACGGGCACGGCAGAGCGCCTCGGCAAAAATCCGGGCGCAGACGATGCTTCGGGCAAAACCACATTTCTTTCGTTTATGACTGTGGATGAGGCAAGGGAAATGGCGGCACAGCTTACCGCACGTGCGGTGGATGCCATAAAGGATATTCCCGGCAGCAATACGCTTACAGCGCTTGCAGAAGCGTTAAGCGGCAGAGATTTTTAAGATCGCAAAGAATAGGTGAGGGGAGAGAATATGTCACTTTTAACCTTAAAGCAAATAGGAAAGATATACGTATCCGAAGGTAGCGTTGCGGTTGGTATACGCGGCGTTGATCTTTCGTTTGATAAGGGCGAGTTCGTTGCTGTGACCGGTCAGTCGGGCTCTGGTAAATCAACCCTTCTTAACGTTATCAGCGGTATGGACAGCTATGAGGAGGGCGAGCTTTTAGTTGAGGGCGAGCCTACCTCGCATTACCTGCAGGGGGATTGGGAGGAATACAGAAAAAAGTATATCTCCTTCATATTCCAAAACTATAATATAATTGAAAGCTTTACCGTGCTTGAAAACGTAGAGCTTGCGCTGATGCACATAAAAAACAAAAGCGAAAGGCGCGCCCGTGCGTTGGAGCTGATCAGGCGCGTTGGGCTTGAAACGCATATATCGCACAAGGGCTCTGCGCTCTCGGGCGGTCAAAAGCAAAGAACGGTAATTGCAAGGGCGCTTGCAAAGGATAGCCCTATAATCCTTGCGGATGAGCCTACGGGTAACCT
>JAZRLU010000436.1:0-6452 GCA_045647045.1 Eubacteriales bacterium | reverse complement strand
ATATGCCGCCGATGCGGCAGAGGATTACGAGCGTGACAGAAAGGACGGTAGCTATAATCCCTTTGTTATATGCTATGGCGGTCAACCGCTTACGGATGAAAACCGCCGCAATATAAAATGCGCTCTTTTGCTCGAATGCAGGGAGCTTGAGCTTGCCGTAAACCTTTTGCCCTTCGGTAATAAGGTAACGGCGGAAAACATAATCAAAAACATTATTTATCTCGGCTTGCCAAAGCGTATAGAGTTTCTTGACGGTAAGGGCGCCGAGGATGAAAGGACCGTAAATGAAGAACATTGATACAGAACGCGACCCGTACGAGGTGCTCGGCGTTAGCCACAATGCTTCGGACGATGAGATAAAGGCGGCATATCGCGCGCTTGTTAAGAAGTATCATCCGGATAGCTATGACGGTAATCCGCTCGGCGACCTTGCAAAGGAGAAAATGCAAGAGATCAACTGGGCGTATGATGAAATTCAGCGCCGCCGTGCCGATGCGCGCCATAATATGTACTCCGGTAATAACACCTATTACGAGCAGGCAGGTACAGGCTCGTCTCAGCAGGGCTATCGCGATCCTATTTATATCGAGATACGCGTTGATATAAACTCGCACCGCTTTGCAGATGCAGAGCGTAAGCTCTTATCCGTTCCCGTGCAGCTCCGTATAGCAGAGTGGCATTATCTTATGTCGCTTGTGCTTATGAGCCGTAAGAACCCCTCCGATGCCATGCGCGAGCTTGAAATAGCTTGCAGCCTTGATCCCTCTAACCTTGAGTATCAGCGCGCAAAGGAGATGTTCAACACCAATGCAGGTGCATACGGCAGCACCTATTACGGCTCTGCCGCAAATCCGCAGTACCGCCGCCGCACACAGGCAGACGATGCCTGCGATTGCTGCGCAAATCTTATCTGCCTTGACTGTCTTTGCGAATGCCTCGGCGGAGATCTTATTGCCTGCTGCTGATATGAATCAAACTAAAAAGCTTACCGTAGGCGCCATATCCGTTGCGCTTACCGTAATATTCCTATCTCTCGGTGCATTTGTAGAGGCGCTTGACCTAACCGCGGCGGCGCTTGCATCGGTGATAATGGTATTTATGTTTATAGAGGTCGGCTCGCCCTATACCTACCTTGTATGGCTTGCCTCGTCTCTTTTGTCCTTCGTATTCTTTCCGCAAAGCTTCGCGTGGATAAATTACTTTCTGATCTTCGGAATTTATCCCGTTCTTAAAGCGTATATAGAGCGCCTTCGCCGTATTTTCTGGATACCGATACGCCTTGTATACTTTAACGCGGTTGCGATACTTGCAATTCTTGCATCGGAGCTTATCCTTGGCGTACCCTTCTTTGGGCAAACAGAGGATATACCCTTCCTTGGGGAGAATACGCTTATAGCAAAAATAGTAATATACGTGCTTCTCATTGCGGCAATGCTTGTGTACGACGTTTTCCTTACCGTAATGGTAAGGTTCTATCTTACTACGGTACGCCCAAAGATAGAGAAGCTTCTAAAATAAAACATTAAGGATGTAATATGACAAAGGTTGGTTTTGTATCCCTCGGATGCTCCAAAAATCTTGTTGATACCGAGGTAATGCTCCGCACTCTTTACGATGCGGGCTTTGAGCTTACGCCCGATGAGGCAGAGGCTGAAATAATCGTAGTAAACACCTGCGGCTTTATCGAAAGTGCAAAGCGCGAATCGATAGATAATATAATCGACGTTGCCCGCCTTAAGGAGGACGGCAAGTGCAAATACGTTATTGCAACGGGTTGCCTTGTTGAGCGCTACCGTGAAGAGGTTATGCAGCAGCTGCCCGAGGTTGATGCTTTGATAGGCGTTGGCAGCCTTTCGCATGTAGCAGAGGCGTGCCGTGCCGTAATGCGCGGTGAAAAGTTCGTTTCCTTTGACGATAAGGAAACAAGCCCTCTTGGCGGCGAAAGAATACTTACTACCGCAGATCACACCGCATATCTTAAGATCGCGGAGGGATGCGACAATAAGTGTACATACTGTGCCATTCCGCTTATCCGCGGAAAATTGCGCTCACGAACGATAGAGGATATCGTAAAAGAGGCAAAGGATCTTGAGGCGCTCGGAGTTAAGGAGCTTAACCTTATAGCGCAGGACACAACGCGCTACGGTCTTGATCTTTACGGTGAGTACCGCCTTGATGCGCTTGTCCGCGCGATCACCGAGGCAACGGATATTCCTTGGATAAGGCTGCTTTATTGCTACCCCGATAAGATAACAGACGGGCTTGTAAACGAGCTTGCCACAAATCCGCGCCTTGTTAAGTATATGGATATACCCGTTCAGCATATATCCGATTCCGTGCTCCGCCGTATGAACAGGCACGGCACCTCTGCCGATATCAGGGATGCTGTAAAAAGGCTGCGCGATAACGTGCCGGGCATTGTGCTCCGTACCACCGCAATGGTAGGCTTCCCCGGTGAGAGTGAGGAGGATTTTGCCGAGCTTTGCGAGTTTGTGAAGGAGGCGCGCTTTGAGCACTTCGGTGCGTTCACCTATTCGCAAGAGGAGGGAACTGCCGCCGCAGAATATGAGGAAACCGTAACCGAGCAGGAAAAGCAGGATAGATACGATATCCTTATGCAAACCCAGCTTACGGTAAACGAGGATATTATAAAGGATCTTGTAGGTACTACCGTTACCGTGCTTTGTGACGGCTTTGACGGTATCGCAGATATTTACTACGGCAGGACCTACCGTGATGCACCCGACGTAGACGGTAGAGTATACTTTAAATCCGCAAAGCCCGTAGCCCCCGGCGATTTTGTTGAGGTAATGGTTGATGAGGCGCTTGATTACGATCTTGTAGGCAGAGCGCAGTATCGCAAAAAGTGATATTGAAAGGACTAAAAATATGAAAAAGAATTCTATAATGAACGTTCCCAACATTCTCTCGTTTGTGAGAGTGCTTCTTGTTCCCGCATTTGTGGCAGCCCTGCTCTTTATGCGCGATCTTCAGTACGTTGGAATCATAGTTCCCGCGATAATATACGGTCTTACGGCACTTACCGATATGCTTGACGGTAAGATAGCAAGAAAATACGGCCTTGTTACCGATTTCGGTAAGTTCATAGATCCCCTTGCCGATAAATTTATGGTGCTTGGCTCAATGCTTGCGATCCTTGCCTGGATGTATCTGCGCGGTGACGTGATCCTTGGCAATATCTTCGTTTGGCTTGTGCTTATCATCCTCTTCCGCGAGCTCGCGGTAACAAGCCTCCGCCTTGTTGTGGCAGGTAAAAAGGCAAAGGTAGACCTTGCCGCAAATATGATGGGTAAGCTTAAAACGGTATCGCAGATGGTTGGTACTGTAGTTATAATAGTAGAGCCTATCATTCCTTTCTTCTCTGAAAATCACATTCTTTCCTACGTATGTATGGCAATTATGGCATTTACTACGGTTGCTTCGGGTTGGAACTACTTTGTAGGATATCTTCCTTACATCGTGGCATCCGATGAAGAGAACTGATCTTAAAAGCTGCATTTCAGTACGTAACAGCGGAGCTTGTCGCATTTGCGGCACGCTCCGTTTTTATTATGTAAAAACCTTTTAATTTTTCCTTTTTTATGTGAATAAAACAAGCCTCCTCTGTGGAAAATAGAAGCAGTAATTCATAAGAAAGGAACTTAAAATGGAAAAAAAGTTTAAATTCAGTGACAGATCCGCAGTTTCAAAGATAGTTTATCTCACCGTAATAGCTATACTTTGCATCAGCGCGATAGTGATAGGCATCGTTGCGGCAAACAGCCGTAAAAAGACCGATGATATCCCTCCCGTAACAGACGGTACGGAAAACGGCGGCACAGATAACGGCGGTACAAATACCGATGAGCCCGGCAATACGGATAACACGGAAAAGCCCGAGGTAAAGGTAAGCTTTGTAAGCCCTGCGGTAGGTACTGTAATAAAGTCGCACAGTACCACCGTGCCCGTATTTTCCGAAACGCTTGAGGAGTGGAGAATACACACAGGGCTTGATATTTCCGTTGCGGATAACGGTGAGATCTATGCCTCCTGCGGCGGTGAGGTAACGGGCGTATATAAGGATCCTATGCTCGGCACTACCGTTGAAGTTACCCATAGCGCTAACCATAAGAGCTACTACTCAAATCTCGATCCCGATACAATTACCGTAAAGGTGGGAGACGTGGTAGAGCAGGGGGACGTTATTGCGTGCGTTGGCGATAGCGCTATTTCCGAAATCGCAGATGAGCCTCACGTTCATTTTGAGCTTAAGGTAAACGGCAGCTCGGTAAATCCTCTTGACTATATCACAGAGGACTCCAAAAATGCATCTCTCGGCATCGTAAGCGGTGAGAGCGCGGCATAAAAAAGAAAAAAGGTGGGACTTTTTTGAAAAGCTCCCGCCTTTTTCGCGCTCCGCTATTGAAATATTTGTCGGAATATGGTAAAATACAAGGGATATATACGAAAGGAAACAAAAATCAATGATAAAGGTTGCAATACTCGGCTTTGGCGTTGTCGGCGGTGGCACGGCGGAGCTTTTAATAAATAACAGCGCGCAGGTTGCGGCGCTTGCGGGGGATGAGATAGAGATCAAGTATATTCTCGATCTTCGCGATTTCCCCGATTCTCCCCTCGGAAATAAGGTTGTGCACGATTTTAGCATAATACTTAACGATCCCGAGGTATCTGTAGTAATGGAGCTTATGGGTGGCTCGCATCCCGCATATGAGTATACGGTAGCGGCACTTCGCGCAGGAAAAAGCGTGGTTACCTCAAACAAAGAGGTCGTTTCAAAATACGGTGACGAGTTCCTTGCCACAGCTGCGGAAAACGGCGTATGCTACCGCTTTGAGGCGGCAGTAGGCGGCGGTATTCCCTTGCTCTCTCCCATTATCAGCTGCATCAAGCAAAATAAGATCTCAGAGGTAAGGGGAATACTTAACGGCACCACGAACTTCATTCTTACCGAGATGTTTACCTACGGTAAAAGCTTTGACGATGCCCTTGCCGATGCAAAGGCGCGCGGATATGCAGAGGCAGATCCATCTGCCGATATACTCGGCACAGATGCCTGCCGCAAGATAGCTATACTTACCGCACTTGTTACGGGTAAGCTTATTCCTACGGAAAATATTCATACCGAGGGTATTACCGCTATCCGCAAAGCGGACGTGATGTTCGCACAAAGCCGCGGATGCACTGTAAAGCTTGTTGCAAGATGTATGGTTGAAAACGGCACGCCTCTTGCCCTTGTTGCACCCTTCCTTGTACCGCAGGGAATGCCTCTTTCGGGCGTAAACGGCGTTTACAATGCCGTTGAGGTAATAGCCGATCCGCTCGGTAACGTAATGTTCTACGGTCAGGGCGCAGGCGCAGGTGCTACGGCATCTGCGGTTGTAGGTGATTTGTGCCAGGTATTGAGCACGGGTAGAAATTACACCGGCCCCGTGTTTGAAAAATGCACGGATGCGGCAGAATTTTCGGGCTTCACCTGCCGCCACTATCTTGCACTCCGTGGGTGCGATAAGGATACGGCAACGGCGGCATTTGCAGGCGCAGAGATCATCTGCGGTGAAGAGTGCGCGGTAGTAACAGCACCGATATCCGAGGGTGCGCTTGCAAAGCTCCTTGCAGAAAACGGCATACAGCCTATCTCCGATATAAGACTTATTTAAGACCTATCAAGGGCTCCGAGAGTGATACTATCCTCTCGGAGCTTTTTACAAGCGTTGCCACGGTGATAAGCGTCATAAGAGTAAGCACGGTATCGCACGTGGGAATAAGAAATTCAAGCTCGAATATAAGCCCGGCTGCAAATGCGGCAATAAAGCAGGGTACAAATATACCTACGCCCACCCTGCCGAAAAGATAGCGCATACATACCGTTCCGTAATAAGACCAGCAAAGCGAGGCGCAAACCGAAAATATGACCGCGCACCCAAGCAGCATAATACCGCCGCCCGTGATATGATCGGAAAGCAGGGAAGAGAAACGGACAAGGGTACACTCCCCCTCTGAAATACCGCCCAAAAGTGCGGCAAGGGCGGTAAGCGTGCAGAGTATTACGGTATCAAATACAACCTCAAGATAACCGAAGATCCCGCATCTTACGGGGCTATGCGTGTCAAGTGCCGTGTGCGAAAATGCAGACGTACCCGCCCCTGCCTCATTAGAAAGCATACCGCAGCAAAAGCCACCGCTTATACCGTGGCTTATAATAAATCCGCCTATACCGCCACCTGCGGCATTTGGCGTAAGTGCGCTTCTTAAAATATTCGCTACGGTAAGCGGGATAAGGTGTGCGTGCGGAATTATAACAGAAAGGCATAGCACGGAATACACTACCATAGCAAGCGGCAAAAGTGCCTCCGTTGCCTTCATTATCCACCCCTTGCCGCACAGTATCACGGCAACACAAAGAAGTCGGATCGTAGCCATGTCGTTCTGTG
>JAZRLU010000435.1:0-2431 GCA_045647045.1 Eubacteriales bacterium | reverse complement strand
CCTTGCTTGTACCAACTACGGTGCTAACCTCAAATACACCTATTCCTTGAACTTTGTATTTGACGGTGTAACGTTTGTTGATACCGACGGTAATTGCCATATACTTGACGCTTGGGAAAACGGTTCGACCGGCGTTACCGGCGATACACACGTTATAGTAAACGTTCAGTTCAACAACTGTACATTTGATTACGCAAGCTCCGCATCGGTGGTTAATATGATAAAGCTTACCGCAGGCAACGGTGCAGACAGAGTAGTATATAACGTAGAGATAAACGGCGGTAAGATAATTTCTAACGAGCCTATTTACTTCTTGAACTTCGTACAGGCAGACGGAAATGCAAACGGCAGAGCAGACGTTGTTACCTTCGGCAAGGGTGCTGACGGTAAATACATTCAGCAGCTTCTCCCCGCAGGACTTGATACCTCCAAGTATTTCGATACCTGGACCGATTCTGTAGGTGATTGGCACTTTGAAAAGAGCGGCACCGAGGCGGGATATGACGTATATACCCTCGTTGAGGGTGAGGGCGGCAGCATAGAGAATGCTCCCAACTACACTAAGTACGGTTGGATCCCCAACGAGTATCTTGATGCAACCAAGTATCCCATCCTTCTGTTCCAGAACGGCAATTTCGTAGGCGGATACGACGTATTCTCCACCGGTAAGGACGCCGGCGGCGTTATGTCCAAGGTAAAGGAATTGCTTGACGGTAGCGTAGCAAGCGAGATCGGCGCCGAGGTTCAGGTGCTCTTCCGCGGAAATGCAACTCTTACAGGCACTCTTCCCAATACCGGACAGATCCTCGGTAACGTTATCATAGACCTTAACGGCTATACTCTTACCCAGGCATCCTCCAGCAAGTACTTCTTTAACTCCCAGGCTAAGAACTGGAAGGGTATGAACGATGCATCCTTCACCTTCATTAACGGCGGCATCGAGATCAGCTCTACGCTTCTGTTCTTTGGCGGCTACGGCGCGGGCTACGGCGGCGCAGAGGGCATGAAGACCTTCCATATCACCTTCAACAACGTAAGCTTCAGCTATACCGAGGGCAGTACCGCAACAAGCTTCCTCGGTCACTATACAGACGATGCAACCGTAAAGGGCAAGAGCATCGGATACGATATCGAGTTCAACGGCTGTGTATTCGATTTCACAAACGCACCCTCCCTTACCACCTTCCTTAATGCAAACGATACCAAGACAGGTGCAGACGATACAAACTGCATTATCAATATCGTTGTAAACGGCGGTAAGATCATAACCGCAAACGGCAGCACCGTTTGGGCAGAATGGGGAGATAACGGCTCGTCCGTAACGTTCGAGAAGAACGAGAGCGGCAAGCTTGTAACCCTTATTCTTACCGAAGGCGGCACCGTTGAAAACGGCATTCCTTCATCCGCAGGTGAGCTTGCATTCGTGCCCGTTGGCACAAGCGAGGAGGGCACGCTTTATGCAACCCTCAGCAAGGCTCTTGCCGAGATCACCTTCGTTCCCAAGGCAAGCATCACGCTTGACCGTGACCTTATACTCAACGTATACGTTCCCGTAAGCGATAAGCTTACCGCCCTTACCTTCGCAGGCAAGGAAGTAGATCTTGCGGCTCTTGAAACCGTAGAGCTCGGCGGCGAGACGTATTACGTTATCAGAACACCTCTTGCGGCATCTGCGGCGGCAGGCACTCTTGCAATGAAGGCAACCTTCACCGCAGACGGCAACAGCGCAAGCAAGAATTACACCTTCTCCACGGTAAGATATGCAGAGCTCGTGCTCGCAGGTAATACCGAAACGGAAACCGAAAAGGCTCTTATTAAGAACGTTCTCTCCTACGTTCGCGCAGCATACGCTTACTTCGGCACTACCGATGCGGATGCTATGGCAAAAATCGAGGCTATCCTTGGCGAGGGCTATGACGAGAACAATGCATACGAGGCAGGCAGCACCGAGTCTGTTACCGCAGGCTTCAAGGGCGCAACTCTCGTGCTCGACGCTACTCCCGCTATCCGCTTCTATCTTGAAGACGGTGCAAGCGCAGAGGCGTATGAGTTCTTCATCGGCGGCAATAAGGTAAATACCGTAACCGGTACGGATACCAACGGCGCATACGTTGAAATAGACGTTTATGCATACGCTATGATCAAAACGGTTACCTACACCGTAAACGGCGAGGCAGGCGGCAGCTACCACATCGATAGCTACTATAGCTTCGTTAAGACCGATGCAGAGCATAAGGACAATGCAGCACTTATAAATCTTGTAGCACGCTTCGCAAAATACTGTGAAAGCGCAGCAGCCTACAGAGCGGAAGTAATTTCCGCTCTCGGCTGTGAGCACAACTACGTTGAGGGTGAGTGCACCAAGTGCGGCACTAAGGATCCCTCTTACGTTCCCGATTACGGCACGATGGATATCACCGTGCCCTCCGAG
>JAZRLU010000434.1:0-1781 GCA_045647045.1 Eubacteriales bacterium | reverse complement strand
CCTCTTTTACCTTTTCAAAAAGCCCTCTGTGCTTTGCATACATACCAAGAGAGCGCGTGGTGGTAAGCACCTTGCCCGGTGCTTTACCGAATGCAACGAGAACAAGGCGCGAAAGCTCGTCAACGTACTCGCGCGTTACCTTTGGCGGATGCACTACCGAAATAACGGAATCGGTAATGGAAAGCGGCACGCCCTCTGCCTCGGAGAGGCTTTTTATTCTCTCCTTTATCATAAGCGCCACACAGCGGAAGAACGACTCCAAAACACTGCAGGGTGTTATGCCGCCGTCAAAGGTTTCTGCCGAGGAAAGCGAGGCAAAGTGCTTCATTCTGTCAGCATCCTCCTTACGCCTTGGGAATACGAACTTCGGAAAGCGTGTGCGCTCAAAGTAGTTGGCGTGACCGTCTTTATAAAGAAGCATTGACAAAAGCTCCTTCATTTTTACCGCCCTTACAAACGAAAGCGTTTTTGCACGCTCTACCGCATCGCAATAGATCCATTCGCCGCCCTGCGCCGTTTGGCATGCCACGGCAGGATAAGCTATGCGCAGAGTTGTGCTGCCGTTTGAAAGCTTACCGTAGCGTATTGTATTCGACCCGGGAGCGCCCCTTTCGTAAGCAAACGCCACCTTAAGCGAATCTCCGCCAAGGTCAAGAGAGATATAAAGAGTTTTTGCCATTGCCGTTTTCCTTCCTATACTTCCTTTACACATATTATAAACGCGCGTAGGTACAAAATTATAATTATATATTACCAAATTATTAACGCCGTGTCAACAAATGTTTTTACCGCAATATGCTTTTCTACGTTTTGCACAATAAAGCGAGCCAATAATTGTAAATACGGCATATTTCGCGCCCTGCCCGTTTGAGAGAATTATACCACACGTTTTTTTGTGCAAAAAGCGCGTTTGCGGGTATTTTTTATGCAAAGCTCGGCTTTTTTGGTGGATAGCCTTTTTGGTGTGTAGGTGTGCAGGATCGCAAAGGGCTATACCGAAGCCTTAAAGCGATACTCCCTACCGCGCGGAGCTTAGTGCCCTGCCGCGCGGAGCTTTGTGCCCTGCTGCTCGGAGCTTAGTGCCCTGCCGCTTGGAGCAGATAAAAAAGCACGCTGCTTTGGCGGCAGCGTGCAAATGCTATGTTTTGTTTACAAAAACGCACTGTTTTAGTGCGAAAATGCGACACGGTATGGGGGTTATTTACCGATATCGGATGCGCGGATGATACGCAGCTTTTTTGTAAGGGTTGCGGGGGTGGTAACGTCTGTGGTTTCCACGGTTATCTGTATCGGAGAGGTGCCGAGATAGTCGAAATAGTTTTGCGAGAAGGTAGCATTCATATCCTCAAGCGACAGATATACGCCGCCGACAAAGGCATCGGCATCAAGCTTAAGCACAAACCTTCTGCCCATACCGGTGATCTCGGTACGTATCTCACAGTCCACAAACGCAAAGTGCTTATAAGGAACAACGGTGCGCGCGCCCTCCGATACGATACCGTGACTGTCTCGCAATTCCCAGCTGACTACAACGGAATCCTCCCTGCCTGCGGTAAGGCGTGACATATCCTCGTATATAGGCATGGTTACGGACATTTGCGTTAATACTACGTCTCTGCGCGCTTCAAACAGGCACTCACCCTTTGCATCGTAAAGCGAATAGGTAAGCAGACCGCTAAAGGCGCTGCGGCGCTCGTTTATTACCCAGAAGGTAACCGCGCTGCCCTCTGTTTTTGCGCACACGGTAATGGGGGCACAGAAATCTGCGGCAAGGTGCATCT
>JAZRLU010000433.1:0-3209 GCA_045647045.1 Eubacteriales bacterium | reverse complement strand
TATCTATAGTTGCACTCTTGCGCACGGGTATATATGATAATATATGAAGATTTGTGCGCTGCTTATCCTGCTGATCGAGCACGCTTACGGTGAGGGTTGACGGACCGTTGTGCACTATCATACGCTCGGACAGGAGGATATCAAAGGCGTTTGAGATCAGCTTTTTACACCATACGGGCGCATTTTCGCGGTATTGCTCGAATATAGGATGAGCGAAAAGAATAACGTTGCCGTTTCTTACTGCGGCAGGATAGGAATCACCTTTAGCGGAAGGCGTATAACGGTGTGAGCAGAAGAAGATACCTTCCCTTTTGAAATAAGGCGCACGCGCGCTGATAAGCACTTCTGCGGTAGTAGGCGCGATCATCTCACCGCGGTTGTAGATAACGTATTCGATTCCCTCTTCAAGCCCTTCGGAAATTTTATTACCGTTACCGATGAGGAAATCGGGATATACGCTTTGCGTACCGAGCGAAGTTGCACCGAAGAATTCGGGATATTCGCCCGATGCATTCTGCCCACCCTTGGTAGTTGCGATCACCTTACCGCCCGAGGATACGTATTTTTCAAGCTTTTTTGTAAATGCGCTGTCTACTATAAGGTCATCGGGAAGAATTACAAGCTTATATTTTTCAAGCGGCATATCGCGGTCTATAATATCAAACTGAACGGCAAGCTCCTCTAACATTTGCGCTGCACCCATTATGCTCTTCGGTATCTGATGCTCGGCAATAGAGGTTTCGGGCGTTACTACAGCCGCTTCAACAAGCGCGCGCGACGGTCTTCCCCACTCTTCACGCTCGGCAAACTGTTTAAACACCTTACCTACGAGACGGTAGGTTGCGGGATTGAGCTTACCGTAAGGCTCAAGCTGATCTCCGATTGATACGGCAAAACCGTAGCTTAACATACGGAAGCTCTCAAATTCAAGCGCCGCAAGGTTCTTGAAGCTGTGAAAATCTCCCCAGGCGGTATGGAATTTACCTGTCATACCCATACAGTCCTTGCCGAGATTTCTTGCATAGCGTGCGGCAATGGGAAAATGAAGATATCCCCAAGAGCCCGAAGGCAGGCTTTCAAGCTCAAAATGCGAATAGCTATCCTTGCTGCTTTTGGTTACGGGACCTACGTGACCCGAATTATAGAAAACAGTGCAGCTTGGGTTATATTTACGCACAAGAGCTGTCATATTGCTTTTGAAGCGAGCCATTACACTTGCGGTAAAGCGACGAACCTCTGTATCATTTGCCATATCAATACCAAGCTCGCGCATTTCCCTTCTGCACGCGGCACAAAGGCAGGGGCGAACGCTTACTATATCAAAGAAAATACCGTCAAGCTCGTTTCCGAGAAGCTCACATACCTCCGCCGTTTGCTCGGCAAGGAAATCATAGTACCCCGTATTTACACAAAGTGACTGATAAAAGCCCGGGGCAGTGAATGCATCACCCTCGTGGGCACCGTCTCTTTTTCTGATAAGCCATTCGGGATGCACGGATGCATTATGATGATCCCATTGCACGGTTATGTATACGGGTGCTTTAATGCCCTCTTTGTGAAGAGCGCGAACCTGATCAAGAAGAAGATTTTTATTTTCAATCCCCGGATGCACAAGCTCGGGAAACTTTTTTGACGGATAGTATAACCAACCGTGGTGACATCTTGCAAAAACCGTCATAGAGGTAACGTTTGCTTCCTTTACCGTTTTTGCAAACTCCTTGGCATTGAAGTGTGCCGCAATACCCGAAATATGCTCCGAGGTGTGGAAATCAAGGTGGATCTGACGCGGAGATAAACTGTTCATAGCGTTATTTCCTTTCACGTTTATTATATTTAATTTCATTATAAGACGGCGAAGTTAAAAGTAAAAGTTTTATGTTGCCGTATTTAAGACACATATTGCTTTTTTGCATTTTATATGTTAAAATATAAGCAGAGGTAAAAATATATGTACAGATCTCAATTTGAATTTGAAAACGAGCTTAAAAACGGATATCCTTACGTTTCGGATATGAAGGAAAATCTATCTTACGACATACCGCATTACCATAGCGAGCTTGAGATCGTTTACGTAGCCCACGGTAGCCTTACGGCAATATGCGACGGTGAGAGATTTACCGTAAACCAAAACGAATTCTTTATTTTTATGCCAGGAGTTGTTCACAGCTTTGCAGCATCGCAGGAAAACAGCATTTATTACGCCAAAATTCCCGAAATAGGCAAAAATGACTTCTTTTCGCTTCGCCCCGAATGCTGCGCTGTCAAAAAAGGCAGCAAGCTTCACGAGATGCTGATAGATGCGACAGTAAAGCTTTTTGAAGAAAACGAGCATATGCACAAGGGATACGAGTTTGCCGTGATGCGCTATGCAAATGAGATTTTAGAAAAGCTTTGCCGATGCGGAGAGCTAAAGCCAATCCCCGGAGATGACAGGACGAAAGTTGCGACAAAGCTTGCTCTTATGCGTAACGTTAACGCATATATCAAAGAAAACTACGGCGAAAAAATATTGCTCTCTGACGCTGCACGGACGCTTGGCTATTCGAAATATTACTTTGCGCATCTTTTTAAGGAAGCTACACAGATCAGCTTTTACAGCTACGTAACGATGATGAGGTTAGAAAAGGCAGTTGAGCTTTTGCGCGCGGAAAGCAAGAGCATAACGGAGATAGCGCACGAATGCGGCTTTGGCAGTATGCGCTCGTTTAACCGAAGCTTCAGAAATTATTATCACGCCTCGCCTAAGGAATTTATAAAAACACAGACTTAATAAACAAATCGGCTGTCTTGATGAATTATCACCGTGACAGCCGTATTTTTTTGTTTAAAAAGGGCTGCCGCGCATTTTGCGCGGCACTTCCTTTATTGCTGTATATGATTCACACCCACATACCCACAGGCCTCGATGAGCGCCTGCCCCTCGGGGGAGAGCAGCCAATCCAGCAGCACCGAAACATTGGGATTGGCGTTGTCGGCTCGGTAGATGGCATAGAACTCGGCCACCACGGGATAGCTCCCGTCTCGGATGTTGGCGGCATCGGGATAAACACCATTGAGAGACAGCATCTTCACCCCGTCATTGCCTACCATCCCCGCCATGTAGTAGCGGAAGGAAAAGCCAATCGAGCCTCCCGTTACCGCAAACAGGGATTTTCCCCCAATCGTCCGCCCGGCCATGAAGGCCTCCATCATGGTCTGGCTCCCACTCC
>JAZRLU010000432.1:0-4513 GCA_045647045.1 Eubacteriales bacterium | reverse complement strand
TCGGTACTCTTGACGGTGCAAACGTTGAGATCCTTGCGGCAACGGGCAGAGATAATATCTATATCTTCGGTCTTAATACGCCCGAGGTTGAGGAGCTTTGGAGAAACGGTTACGTATCACGTGATTTCTATCACAGATCTCCTATGCTCAGAGGTGTTGTAGACAGATTTAACCAGCCTATCGGCGGTGAGGACTTCTCGCATATCTGCGATTACCTTATCAACGGCGGCTACGGTGTTGCGGATCCGTTTATGTGTCTTGCAGACTTTGATTCCTACGTATACGCATACAGACGCGCGATGAAGGATTATGCAGACAGAGAAAGCTGGAGCAGAATGTCACTTATCAATACCGCAACGAGCGGCGTGTTCGCATCCGATAACAGTATCAACAAGTACGCATCCGAGATCTGGCACGCATCGCCCATATATAAGACAAAAAAATAGTTCTCCGTGAGGTTTATTCCTTGTGAAATTCCTTAGAATACCTTTTTCCGATTGTGCCCACATCCGCGGCAAGGTCGTTTATATGCAAAACGGCAAAAGCGCGGATAGCGGCGCTCTCGAGAAAGACGGCAGCGCAGAGCTTAAGATACTGCTCCCGCGGCAGGCGGGAGTGGTTTCTGTTTATGCCGTATTTCATAACGAGTCCTTTACTTCATCCTTTAAGCTTGCGGCAAATTATATCGGATATTCCGAAAATTTTGACGAATACAGAGTAGATATTTCCGGCATCTATATAGGCTTATATTTCTTTGAATTTGAGCTTTGCGGTGTGTTCGGTACAGCCTACGGTATGAAGGGCAAGGGCAGAGAATTAGTGCTCTCTCAAGAGTGCGGCGCAAATCGCTTCCAGCTTACTATATGTGATTTTGCTTACAGTGAGCCGACAAAATATCTCGGCGGCGTGATCTATCACATATTTGTTGACAGATTTTCGCGCGGAGGCAACGTTCCCGTGCGCGATGATGCCGTTCTTTACGATACTTGGGATGGCGGTATTCCGGAATATCCGGAGTATCCCGGGGCACATCTTGAAAATAATACCTTTTTCGGCGGTACGCTTTGGGGTGTTATAGACAAGCTTGACTATATTGCATCACTCGGTACAACTATTATCTACCTCAGCCCGGTGTTTGAGGCATACTCAAACCACAAGTACGATACCGGCGATTATATGAAGGTAGATGATATGTTCGGCGGAGACGAGGCGCTGCGCACACTTATCCGAAAAGCAGCTGAGCGCGGTATAGGCATAGTGCTTGACGGTGTGTTTAATCACACGGGTGCGGATAGCGTTTACTTTAATATGCGCGGAAGATATCCGCAGCTTGGCGCTTATCAGTCTAAGTCATCCCCATACTATTCATGGTATGATTTTCAAAATTATCCCAATAAATATACCTGTTGGTGGGATATACCCATTTTGCCGCGTATAAATCCCGACGTTGCCGATTGCGGTGACTTTATTGCGGGTGAGGGCGGAGTTATTGACAAATATGCAAAAATGGGCATTGCAGGTATGCGACTTGACGTGGCAGACGAGCTTTCCGATGCCTTTATCGCACGTATAAAGCACAGACTTGATATACATAACCGTGATTCTGTGCTTTACGGCGAGGTATGGGAGGATGCATCAAATAAAATTGCATACGATAAAAGAAAGCGCTACTATCTCGGTACAGAGCTTGACGGTGTAATGAATTACCCCCTGCGCCGCGGTATCATAGATTTTTTGAGATTCGGCAAAACAGATGCACTTCGCTATGCGCTTGATGAGGTTACGTTTAACGCGCCCACGCGCGTGCGTAATATGCAAATGAACCTTCTCGGCACACACGATACCGAAAGGATCATTACAACGCTTGCAGGTAAAAGCTCTCTCGGTAGATCAAATGAAGAGCTTTCTGTACTTTATCTTGATAAATCCGAGCGCGAGCGCGGAATTAAGCTTGTACGTATGGCATATACTATCCTTGCAACCGTACCGGGTATTCCAACCGTATTTTACGGTGATGAGGTAGGGCTTGAAGGGTATAGCGATCCCTTTAATCGCAGGCCGTATCCGTGGAGCAGCTTTGACGGGGATCTTCTTTCCTTCTACCGTAAGATCGGCTCTGTAAGGCGCGCGCATGACGTATATAAAAGCGGTAACTTCAGCCTTATCACTCTGACGGAAAATATGCTTATTTTCGAAAGATCGGGGTGCGGCGAGTATTGCTATACGGTGGTAAACAATTCGTCCGATACGCTTTCCCTTAGCCTTTCATCGGTAACTAAGGCCCTTGTCGGCGGTGGCTCGGGCAGTACAGTAACGCTTGCTCCGCTTGAATGCGAGATACTGTGTGCTACACGTAAAATAGAATTTAAAATCAAGTAATTTTCTTTTAAACGCAAGATAATTTAAGGCAGAACTTATGGTATTTACACTTATCGGTATGCCCGGTTGCGGCAAAAGCTGTATGGGCAGAGGCCTTTCAGGCAAATTGAAAATTAAAAATATCGATTCCGATAAGCTTATCCAAAGGCTAACCGGCAAGCGGCTTATCGACATAATCCGCGATGAGGGCAAAGAGGGATTTATGAAGATCGAGGAGCAGGTGCTGCTTGATTTTTACGATGATCCCGCGATCCTTTCCACAGGTGGAAGTGCGGTCTATTATCCGCGCGTAATGGAGCATCTTAAGAGCCTTGGCCCCGTCATATATCTCTATTGTTCATATGACGTAATAGAAAAGCGCCTTGGCGATTTTTCGCAGCGCGGCGTGATTCTCGGCGAGGGGCAAACGCTAAAGGATCTTTACGATGAGCGTACCGAGCTATATAAAAGGTATGCAGACGTTACCGTTGATTGCTCGGGCAATCGTATTCCGCTTTATCGCGAAAGAGTGTTAAATACTATACGGTATTACCTTGATTCGGAAAACTGATATTTGGATATTTAAGGCAGAGGTGCGAAAATCCACCTCTGCCTTTTGCATTTTTGCCCGTATTTCATATTACAAAGCCTTTAGCGTGCGGTAAAGCGCATCGGCATCCTTGGTGTCGTTAAAAAGTGAAAGGCTTATTCTTACCGTGCCGCCGTTTTCCGTGCCAAGCGTTTTGTGCGCAAGCGGTGCACAGTGCAATCCGCCGCGTGCTGCTATTGCGCAAGAGTTTAAATGCCGTATAATATCATCCGCAGAAATCCCATTGCCGGTAAAGCTTATAATAGATGTGCCGTGTGCCCTTACGCAAAGCTTCGGCAATGAAGCTATCCTTTCTAAAAAGGAGATGCGTAGCTCTGATAAATATATATCCGCCGCCTCCGGAGTGTAATTTCTTATATATTCAAGCCCGTGCCGCAGCGCAACTATCGACGGAGTGGGTAGCGTGCCGCCTTCTATAAGATCGGGTAGCTCGGAGGGCATTAAAGGCGAGCGAGAATAGCTCCCCGTTCCACCCTCAACAAGCCCGCGGGTGGGAAGGGTATTGCCGGCAAAGCATATGATGCCGCATCCCTGTATTCCAAAAGCCCCCTTGTGAGCGGGTGCACAGAAGGCATCGCAGGGATTTTTCGTAAGATCAATGCGCTTATGCCCAAATATCTGCGATCCGTCTGCGATAAATATAAGATCATGCGCCCGTGCTACGTGGCAAAGAAGCCCTATGGGTATTTCCTTTCCCGTTACGTTAGAGCAAAGGGTAGATACTATAGCCGAGGTTTCGGGCTTTATCAGCCTTTCGATATTATCCTTGACGTTACCCGACGTTGAAAAAACGGAATAGGTTATTTCACCTTGCCGCATCAGGGACTCAATGGGGCGCAATACCGAATTATGCTCAAGATCAGATATAAGAACGTGTGTCCCCTTCGGAATAAGGGATTTTATTGCCGTATTAAGGGCATAGGTTGCGTTTTGAACAAATACAACACGCTCCGGGAGGTGAAAGGAAAGGTGCTCCGCAACCGCCTCTCTTGCTTTGTATATCTCCTCTGCGGTGCGTACCGCAAGCGCGTGCGAGCTTCTGCCTGCATTGGCGCAATATTTGGACAAGCATTCGGTCACCGCGCGTATAACAGACTCCGGCTTTGGAAAGGTTGTGGCGGCGTTGTCAAGATATATCATATCAGATCGATCTTACGCTGTAATTCATACCCGCACCGCGCAGCGCACTTACTGCCTCTATAAAAAGGCTGTAGGGAATCTCTATGCCGTGAACGCATCCGCTGCCGTCTTGGTCATCTATCTTTACCGCATCAGACGGAATGTCTCTTTTTGCAAATAGCCGCCTTGCCTTTGTTGCCATAGTTTCTGTTCCAAGGATTATTGTGATTTTTCTCAATTGGACACACCTCCTTTGAGTTTTCTCTTAATAATATATTATGAAAATAATAAAATATTGTCTTTGATGTAAAAAATGCTGGACATTTATGCAAAACTATGATATAATAGTTAAGATAATAACCTACGGAGGCAAATTTTGAAGGTTTATACTGTAGCATCCACCGTTCCGTATGCTTCGGAGTGCTA
>JAZRLU010000431.1:0-3897 GCA_045647045.1 Eubacteriales bacterium | reverse complement strand
GTGAGAACAAGGAAATTATTCACGCAATTGAGGCCCACCACAATGACATTGAGGCTAAGACTGCTCTCGATTTCATTATTCAGGCTGCCGATGCTATCAGTGCGGCAAGACCCGGTGCAAGACGTGAAGATGTTGAAAACTACATCAAGAGACTTCAGAAGCTTGAGGAGGTTGCCGGTGACTTTGAGGGCGTAGAAAAGACCTTCGCAATTCAGGCAGGCCGTGAGGTAAGAATCATGGTTAAGCCCGAGGTTATAAACGATGATAAGATGAAGCTTCTTGCAAGAGATATCGCAAAGAAGATCGAAACCGAGCTTGATTATCCCGGTCAGATCAAGGTAAGCGTTATCCGCGAGAGCCGTACCGTTGATTACGCTAAATAAGAGTAGTAAGCTCGGTATCATACCGTAAATAAGTGCGGCATCAAATGCCGTGCGCAATAGATCGGGCTGTCTCACACTTACGAGGCAGCCCCGGTTTTTTGACAAGATCTTGCACGGTGTGCAATAGAAAAGAGATAAAAGAATTGAAAATACTTGCGATAGGTGATATTACAAGCCCCGGCGGAGTTAAGCATCTTTGCGAAAAGCTGTGGGCTATAAGGCGTAAATTCGGAATAGATCTTTGCGTTGTGAACGGTGAGAACGCATCGTTTATAACGGGTATTACAACCGATGCTGCAGAGGTGCTGTTAAGATCGGGTGCGGACGTTATAACGGGCGGAAATCACTCGCTTCAAAATCCCGCCTCGCACGCGCTTCTTGATTCTGTTTCAGAGGTGCTTCGCCCGGTAAATTTCCCCGATGAGATGAGCGGGCACGGATACACGGTAGTTGACACGGGTATGGCGCGCGTGCTTGTTATAAGCGCAATGGGGTGTGTTAATATGACGCCTGCCTTGCCTGCGCCTTACTCTTACATAGAGGGCGTGCTTGAAAAATGCCGCGGAGAGTACGATCTTGCGGTGCTTGATATACACGCGGAGGCAACGGGAGAGAAGCTTGCGGTGGCGCATAGCTTTGACGGTAGGATAGCCGTTATATTCGGCACGCATACGCACGTAGCTACCGCAGATGCCACGGTGCTCCCCGGCGGAACGGGGTACGTTACCGATCTCGGTATGTGCGGCGAGAGTGGCGGAATAATGGGTATCGAGGTGCAATCGGTATTGCGAAAGCTGCGCGACGGTGCCTCCGGGCGTTTTGTATGCGCAGAGGGAAAGCCCGTGGCAGACGGAGTGATATTCACGCTTGACGGCACGTACAGGTGCACGGAGATTAAGAGGATTAAATTCTAAAAGTGCTTTTGTGGAGGAAATATGAAGCAGCTTGAAGCATCCGTAATAGTTATAGGTGCGGGGCACGCCGGAATCGAGGCGGCGCTTGCCTCGGCAAGGATGGGCGTTGATACGGTAATATTTACTACGAATCTTGATGCGGTAGGCAATATGCCCTGCAACCCCTCTATAGGCGGAAGTGCAAAGGGGCACCTTGTGTTTGAGATAGATGCGCTTGGCGGTGAGATGGGCCGCGCGGCTGATGCCGTAACCCTTCAATCGCGTACGCTGAACCTTGGAAAGGGTGCGGCGGTGCACTCAAAGCGCACGCAGGCAGACAGAGATGCTTATAAAAGATATATGAAGCGCACGCTGGAGAAGGAAGCGCGGCTGCGCCTTGTGCAGGCGGAGGTAACGCGTATACTTACCGAGAGTGTTAACGGTGAGGTAAGGGTATGCGGCGTTCAAACCCGTATAGGCGAGGTATGGCACGCCGAGCGCGTTGTAATTGCCAGCGGCACGTTCCTTGAGAGCGAGATATACGTGGGAGACGTTAAGTATTCCGCAGGGCCTGACGGTATGATGCCCGCATCGGGGCTTTCCGCGTCCTTGCGCGATCTGGGGCTTGTGCTTCAGCGCTTTAAAACCGGCACGCCTGCCAGGGTGCACAGAAGATCGATAGATCTTTCGGTGCTTGAGATGCAGGAGGGTGAGGAAAATGCAATGCCGTTTTCCTATGATAGCGATCCCGAAAAGATCAACACGCGCGCCGAGGCGTGCCACGTGGTTTATACCAATGCAAATACCCATAAGATCATAATGGACAACCTTTCGCGCAGCGCGATGTATTCGGGCAGCATTGTCGGCACGGGTCCGCGCTATTGCCCCTCAATAGAAACAAAGCTTGTAAGGTTTGCGGATAAGGAGCGCCATCAGCTGTTTGTAGAGCCGTGCGGCGCAGAAACCGACGAGATGTATATTCAGGGCTTTTCCACCTCTATGCCCGCAGACGTTCAGTACGATATGCTGAGAAGCCTTCAGGGCTTTGAGAACGCGGAGGTTATGAGGTATGCTTACGCGATAGAATATGATTGCATAGATCCCTCGGAGCTTTTACCTACGCTTGAATTTAAAAAGGTGCACGGTCTTTACGGTGCAGGTCAGTTTAACGGCACCTCCGGTTATGAGGAGGCAGCGGCGCAGGGGCTTGTGGCAGGTATAAATGCCGCCCTTGCGGTAAAGGGCGAGGAGCCTATGGTGCTCTCGCGCAGCTCATCCTATATAGGCACGCTGATAGACGATCTTGTTACAAAGGGAACAAGCGAGCCGTACCGTATGATGACCTCACGTAGTGAGTACAGACTCTTGCTCCGCCAGGACAATGCGGATCTGAGACTGACCGAGATAGGTAGGCGTGTAGGACTTATAGGGGATGACAGATACGAAAGATTCACAAAAAGGCGTGCAATGATAGAGGCGGAGATCAAAAGGGCAGAGAGCACGGTGCTCCCCCCTTCGGATGAGGTAAACGCCCTTCTTGACGCGTGCGCATCCTCGCGCATTGGTACGGGAACAAAGCTTGCGGAGCTTATACGCCGCCCCGAGCTTGATTACGCGGCGCTGGCACCGGTTGATAAGGCACGCCCGACTCTGCCTGCATCGGTTATACTTACCGCGGAGATAATGATAAAGTATGACGGCTATATCAAGCGCCAGCTTGCAGAGGTTGCAAGAGTGGCAAGACTTGAAGAAAAGCTTATCCCCGAGAATATAGATTACAGCACGGTTGCGGGCTTGCGCCTTGAAGCGGCGGAAAAGCTTGCCGCGGTGCGCCCTGTGAATCTTGGGCAGGCATCGCGTATAAGCGGAGTAAGCCCTGCTGATATAAGCGTGCTTATGATAAGGCTTGGACTTCAATAATTAAGGAGAAGGACGTTATGAAAAAGTTTGCAGAGGAATTTAAAAAGTTTATAACGAGGGGCAACGTTGTTGATATGGCTGTCGGCGTTATCGTAGGAAGCGCATTTACGGCTATAGTTAACGGACTTTCAAATTTCATTCTTAAGCCCCTTATAAATTATTTTCTTTATCTTATATTCGGCACAGAGTCGCTCAGCGATATCTACACCTACCTTAAGCTTGTTATGAAGGAGGAGGAGATACTGAACGATTTAGGCGAGGTTGTCGGTACGGTAAGCGTGCCCGATCTTACGCAGTCGATCTATATTGATTGGGGAGCGTTTATTTCCGCTGTGCTCAATTTCTTCATTATCGCAATAGTGCTATTCTCTATAGTTAAGATCGTAAACAAGGTGCGCGAGGATCACAAGGAGCTTAATGAGTATATAGCTTCAAGAAAGCTTGACAAGGCAGACCGTGCGGCTCTTAAGGCGCGTGGAATAAGATTTTATCAGCACGCAAAGATCAATGAGTATATAGACGAGCGCAACGCCCTTGCAGAAAAAGCGGCAAAGAATGAGGCAGAGGCTAAGGCAGCCGCAGATGCCGAGGCGGCAAGGCAGCATAGGCTTGAAAACCCCACAACAGAGGATCTTCTTAAGCTTATTCTTGCACAGATGAAGGGTGAGGGGAACTGTTTTTGTCACTCTAACGGCTTTATA
>JAZRLU010000430.1:0-13132 GCA_045647045.1 Eubacteriales bacterium | reverse complement strand
ATCTGCGCCTTTACCTCGGGAGCACGTGAGCGAAGGGTGCTGCCTATTATTCTTACGTTTCTTACGTAGATATTTTTAAGATCTATCTCGGTTTTTGTGCCCGCAAGAGCGGCTATCATTATCCACCTTGCGCCGTGGGTAAGATAGTGTATGCATTTGCCCATTATCTCACCGCCGAGGCAGTCTATAGCCACGTCTACGGAGTGACCCGCCTGCATTTCTTCCTTAAGCACAAGCGATATATCCTCCTCTGCCGTTACAACCACTCTGTCTGCACCGAGGTGGGTTATCTTTTCCGCGATATCCTTTGTAAGCACTGTGGTAATAACGCGCACTCCAAATGCCTTTGCCATAGGAATAATAACGCTGGCAAGGCCCGATGCACCCGCATTCATAAGAAGGGTGTTGCCCTCCTTTATTCCGCCCTCGATAAAGAGGTTAAGATATGCGGTAGCAAATGCCTCGGGGATAGCCGCCGCCTCAACCATCGTGCAATTTTTCGGCACGGGCATAAGCATATCGTACTTAACGGCAACGTATTCGGCATATCCGCCGCCGCCAAGAAGCGCGCAAGCCTTGTCCCCCACCTTCCACTCGGAAAGCTCGGAGGCCTTGCCGCCTACCTTAACTACCGTACCCGCAACCTCAAGTCCCATCCACTCGGGGCATCCTGCAGGGGGCGGATAATCTCCCTCTCGCTGCATAAGATCGGCACGGTTGAGCGCTGCCGCCTCTATTTTTATAAGCACCTCGTCTTCCCCTATCACGGGATCGGGAACGTTATCCCAGCGAAGGCTCTTATCTTCGTTTACCAAAATCGCTTTCATTTTTATCTCCTTATTCTTTAATACTCTTAAAACTCTATTATTTCGGGGGCTTTGCCGAAGGTGCAGATGCTTGCGGTAGCGTTTTGTATATAGAGCACCTGCGTGTTTCCGTCATTTTCATCATACATTCCGCGCAGATTAGGGTATGCGTCAAGCATCGATTTTTTAGCCTCGATGCGATCGTCCTCTACGAGCTCGCAGGCAATGCGGATCCACGTACCGTCACAAAACGCGCATATTTCCGCCTTTGGGTTTGCCGCAAGCTGCTTGCTTGTTGGCTTTACCTTACCCGTTTGCACGTAAAGCTTACCTTCAAACTCATTTACCGTGCCGAAGGGGCGCACTCTGGGCTGATCTCCCTCTGCAGTTGCGAGGTAATATACACCCGCTTTTTTCAAAAAATCATACACGCGCTTCATATTTTTCTCCTTTTATCGGTTTTATATTTCGGTTATTTATCAAGAGCTTCTATCGCGGCGGTGAGTGCAGATGCGATATCGCTTATCTCCATAGACGGCTCTTTGCCCTGCTCCTTGCAGTAGGGCACGTGGATAAATCCTACGCGCACGTCTGTGCCGGCAAAATGCGAAAGCAGGGTATATAATACGTCGTTACAAACGTATGCGCCTGCAGAATATGACACGGCTGACGGGATACCGCGCTCTAAGATGGCAGCCGCCATTTTGCGCACGGGGAGGGGCGAAAAATATGCATTTGCGCCGCCGGGTACTATTGCCTCGTCACTCGGTTGATATCCCGAATTATCGGGCATCGGTCCGTGGCGCAGATTTATGCCCACAAGCTCCGGTGTTACGGCAGATCTGCCGCCTGCCTGACCTATGCATAGTATAACGTGGGGAGAGATCTTTTCTGCCTCTGCTATCACGCGTGCCGCGGCAACCTTAAATACAACGGGGATCTTTATTTTTGTGAGAGAATAACCGTTTATCTCATTTGGAAGGCGGCTTACCGCATCCCACGACGGATTTATCTGCTCTCCGCCAAACGGCTCAAATCCGCTTATCAAAAGCTTTTTCATTTTTGTTCCTCTGTTAATGGGTTATTTTAACATACCTTAACGTAATTATATCATAAAGCAATATTTTCTTCAAGCATTTTTTGCAAAAACGGTATGCCGCACGGGTGTTGTGAATACACTTATTTTAATTAAGTGAGCGAGGTGATCACATGCGGCAGGTTTGGATATGGAAGCTGATGGGCTTTGCATCGGCGGCGCTTTTTGGCACGCTTTTGCACTTTTTATACGAATGGCTTGGTAAGAGTGTGTGGATAGCACCATTCTCCGGCGTTAACGAATCCACTTGGGAGCATATGAAGCTTTTGTTTTGGCCTATGCTGATCTTTGCTATAGTAGAATGCATTTTTGCATCTCGGCAAAGGAGTTTGCCGGGTATTAAGCTTTACGGCATTCTTATCGGTATTTGCCTGATACCCATTATCTTCTATCTTTATAACGGCATTATCGGCAAATCGGCGGATTGGTTTAACATTGCAATATTCTTTATTGCGGCAGGGGTGGCTTATACTTACGAGCTTTATGCCGAGCTATGCGGTGCTGTGCCGCGCATATCCGCGCGCGGTGCGGCATTGATCTCTTGCGCTATTGCCCTGCTTTTTGTGATATTTACGTTTATAACGCCGCATCTTGAAATTTTTAAGGACCCAACAAGCGGCAGCTACGGAATAACCTAAAAAAAACAACAAAGGTATTTACATCGGCAAGCACGCGTGCTATAATAGACCTATACTATACTATAGCATCGAGAGGAGCGACCAAATGAAAGTACGTATAGAGCACAGATACCTTGTTTTCCCTACCAACCGCTTGGCGGTATCAAAAAAGCTTACTATGACACACGGTGCCGATACCGTATATCAGCTTGATATTAATCTTGATAACAGTGATCCCGATTTTTACGCGTACGTTGACGTATCGAGATTTATGGGGCTTGCGCTTGATATATCCGTATCACCCGATATGGTGCTTGATTTCAGCACGGCGGACGAGATCGATAAAAAAAGCGCATACGGACAAAAATACCGCCCACAGATACACTTTACAACAAAAAACGGATGGATAAACGATCCTAACGGTCTTATTTATCTTGACGGCGTTTATCATATGTTCTACCAATACAACCCCTGTGCCATAGACTGGGGTAATATGCATTGGGGGCACGCAACGAGCCGCGATCTTATACACTGGCAGGAAGAGCCTATCGCGCTATATCCCGACAAGAGCGGACATATGTTCTCCGGCAGCGCTATTCTTGACAAAGGCAACAAAACCTGCCTTGGCACACAAGACAAGCCTGCGGCATTGCTATACTACACGGCAACCGCACCCTTTTCTCAATGGCTTGCTTACTCTACAGACGGATTTAAAACGGTAACGAAGCTTGATAAAGCGCTTATACCCAACGTTGTTGGCAGTAACCGCGATCCGAAGGTTGTATACTGTGAGGAATGGGGCGCATATCTTCTTGCGCTTTATCTTGAGCGTGACGTATATGCCATTTTCCGCTCGGACGATATGCTGAGCTGGCGCGAGGTGCAAAGAATATCCCTCTTAGAGGACAATGAATGCCCCGATATATTCTGCCTTACCGACGGCGAGGGAATAAAGCGGTGGGTGCTTATGGGCGCCCACGGCAGATACGCCGTAGGTGATATGACGGAGAACGGATTTGTACAGATAGGAGAAACGAAATCCTTGCATTACGGCAAATCGGCATATGCAGGGCAAAGCTTTTCGGGCATCGAAGGCGGCAGAGTGATAAGAGTAGATTGGGATCGATCCAACATAAGAAAAGATTCCTTTGCCTGCCAGATGGGAATTCCCTGCGAGATGCAGCTTTTAAGATCGGGCAATGAATACTACGTTACCGCAAATCCCGTAAAGGAAACCGAGGCACTCATAAAAAAGAGTGATATCTACCGAGACGTGAAGCTTGATAAGGGCGTACCCGTGCAGTATAAAACGGAATCCTGCCCTTATCTTATCAAGATACGTGCCGAAAAAACGGCTATAGATGCTAATATTACATTAATGCTGTTTGGAAGGCGCTTGGAGCTGAAAATTTCCAAGAACGAGCTTGTACTTGGCAGGCACGTATGCCCGTTATCCGTATCTCATAAGGGGCTTGATATTACCGTTATCACGGATAGGCTGAGTATTGAAATTTACCTTGACGGCGGAAGGATATGCACAACCTTTATGGAAGACAATACCGCGCCCGATTACATAAACGTACCGTACGTTGAGCTGTGTGCAAACGAATGCACTACAGTTGACCTCATAGAGCTGCACGCCCTTGCTTCTATATGGGAGAGTGAAGAATGAGGATCCTATCGTTTGGAGAAATAATATGGGACGTTTATCCCGACTGTGCAACGCTTGGCGGCGCTCCGCTTAATTTTGCCGCGCACGCGGCTATGCAGGGGGCTGAGGCATATCTTATATCCAAGGTTGGTAACGATGAGCTTGGCACACGCGCGGTAAGCGAGATCGCCGCCCTTGGAGTTAAGACAAGCTGCATTGGCACGGATCCCGATCTTGAAAGCGGAATATGCACGGTTGTGCTTGACGGGCTTGGGCATCCCGAATATAAGATAGCCGAGACCTCGGCATACGATAATATCCGCTACACGGATACCGTACCTGATGAGTGCGACGTTATTGCATTTGGAACGCTTGCCCTGCGATACAAGGAAAACCGCATTACCCTTGAGAAAATATTTAAAGCCTGCCGCTACAAGGAGGCGTTTGCCGATATAAACGTGCGCATGCCATTCTTTTCGGAAGAAAGCCTTGTTTTTGCCCTCTCCCACGCTACAGTAATAAAGGTAAGTGACGAGGATATGAAGCACGTGCAAGCCTATATTCCGTACGGCAAGGATATAAGGGATGGGGCGAGAATGATATCGAATGCCTACCCAAATATCAAGCTTATAATTATAACCTGCGGTGCGGAGGGCTCGCTTTGCTATGAGAGCAATAACGGAAGCTTTACGTATTGCCCTGCAAAAGCGGCTACGGTTGTTTCTACCGTTGGTGCGGGGGACAGCTATAGTGCAACCTTCATTACCCACTGTATTAGGGGCGAAGCAATTGAAAAAGCGATGCAGGCGGCATCTGCCGTGAGCGCATTTGTGGTATCGCACAAGGAAGCGGTGCCGCATTACACAAGTGATCTTACCTTCGAATAAAGCAAAGGAGCTACCGATATACGGCAGCTCCTTTTTTTAAGAATGCCGACCGATCGCGATAAAAATCACTCGCAGCATTTTTTAATGGTTTTAAACAGTTGAAGCTCGTAATCGTACGAATAGGGATTTTGCTTTTCGCCACGCACCATTTGTGCAAAGGAAAGAAGCATATCCGTGTATCTGTCATGATCTACAGAGCGCTTTCTTTCTCCGGGATCATTCCAATCGGTATTGAAGCACTCGGTATGCTCTGTGTACTGAAGGGGATAGGAAACGGTGATCTCAAGAGGTCTTACCTCTATTTTACCCTTTGTACCCGTTACTACAAGCTGGCGGCGCAAAAATCCGCCCATCTCTGCCTGCGTGGTCTTTACAAAGGAAACGCCGTTACCGTACTCAAAGAGCGCGAAGGAGAAATCCTGCGCGGTGCTGTTCTGCGCTCCGCTTGTCTTGTTGAAGGGGATTATATTTTTCGGTTCACCCTGGATCTGCAAAACGAGATCAACAAGGTGGCAGCCAAGATAGAACATCATACCGCCGGGGAAGGTGCGAAGCCAATCTGTTTGCGGAAAATCGCGCCAGCCGCTCATATGCGCCTCAACGCTTATGATCTCACCAAGCTCGCCTGCCTTGACACGCTCTATAACGCTTTTAATGGTGGGATTATATCTGTACATATAGCCCGTGTGGAATACCGTGCCGTTTTTGCGTACCGCTTCTATCAGCGCTTCAAAGTCGGTAAGCGATACTCCGCCCGGCTTTTCCATATGTATATGCTTGCCGCTTGCAGCCGCCATAAGGGCGTACTTTGTAAGATATATCTCCTCTGTTTCGATAGTTACCGCCTCTATGGTGCTATCCGCCATTATCTGCTCAACGGTCATCTCACGGTAGGGCTCAAATGCGCGCATTTTGCCTGGGAATTTATCACGCTCCCCCTCGGGCATTGCATAACCCACTATCTCAAAGACGTCCGGATTTTTTGCCATGGTGGCAAAAATTTCGTTACCGTGGCTATATCTGCTTGTGCCTATCTGTGCTACTCTTATTTTTCGCATATACTGTCTCTCCAATCAAACTGAACGGCTATCGGGAAGGACTTATCGAAAACAAGCCTCTCGTAAATCTCACCGCACTCCTCGGGCTTGTGCGTTTCTGCCACTATATCGCAAAGCGTAAGCCTACCGCCCGAAATAAGTTTCATTACCGCACAAATATCGTCTCTGTGCGTAAACCAACCCGGATGCGACTCGTTATCGGGGCGTGCTATTGTATGCGCGCCTATTACGGTAATACCGGGGGCGTGTATCTTTTTATAGTAATCAACCGTGAAATCGGAATTGCGCGTGCAGCCGAGCAATGCAACCCTACCGAACTTTGCCATACAGTCAAGCGCCTCGTTGAAGCCTGCGCCAACGCCGGTAACCTCTATTGCCACGTTTACGCCGCCGCATACCTCTTTTACCTTATCGGCAAAATCCGCCGCGAGGGGATCGAATGCATGATCTGCGCCTGCTGCAAGGGCAGCCTCTCTACGCTTGGGATTGGGATCTGCGGCAATTATCGGCACGGCACCTGCCGCACGTAAAAGCTTTACCGCTATGATGCCGAGAATACCAAGGCCCATAACAAGCGCGCTTTCACCTACCTCAAGGCGCGTTTTTCTTATTGCCGCCATTGGGAAGGTTGCTATAAACGCCATTGCGGCACTGCGGGGATCAACAGCATCATCCGTTATTTTTACAACGTTTTTTTCGTTAACCGTGTTATAGCGCTTATGCTTGCCCCAATATACGATAACTCTGTCACCTACCGAGACGCTGCTTACGCCCTCGCCCACCTCTTCTACGATACCGGTGCTGCTATAGCCCGATGAGCGCGGAAAAACTACGCCCGATGCACCGTTTGCATTTACGTTAGGGTCGCCCGTTATATTGGCGCGCTCTGTGCCTGCGCTTATGGTGCTGAACTCGGTTCTTACGCTCACCTCGCCTGCCTGGGGCTTTCTGTATTTGATGTCAAGAAGCTCGGCTTTATTTACGCCTGTGAAAACGATCTGATGATTTTTCATAGTATACCTCCCGTTTTTTATAAGTATACCATGTTGACAGAAATGATAAAATATGTTATTCTGTAATAAAAGAGGTAAAATACTGCAAAATTTAGGGGAATACAGATATGAATGGTATAATTTTTTCTAATCAGCTTTCCTTTAACGTTTATGAATGGAACAAATACAGATATACCGATAACAGAACGGGAGCGCATCCGTACTATCTTGCGCTTATGATAGAGGGCACGGGCAAGCTTATATCAAAGGATACCGTGCTGACCGTTTGCGCGGGGGATGCTTTTTATATCCCCTCGGGCTATGCGTATCAATCGTACTGGTATGGGGATGAGAGGATCAAATTTATCTCCCTTGCCTTCTCTGCCATGCCGGACAGACAAAACGGATATACGCGCCTGCAAGCCGTTGAGTGCACAGATGACGTGCGCGAGCTGTTTTACAAAATTGCGGCACGCGATATGATAGACTGTAAAACGGTGGGGCTTTTTTACTGTTTGCTTGATAAGGTACTACCGAAGCTTGACGAGGTGCATATAAGCCGCCAGGCAGGGCTTGTTGAAACGGCAAAGCGCATTTTGGCACAAAGCCCCTTTCTCTCTGTGGGCGAGCTTGCAAAGCGGCTTACGGTAAGCGAATCCGCCCTATATCTTGCCTTCAGGCGGTGCTCCGAGGTGCATATAGCCGACTACCGTATGAGTTGCATTATGGAAAGAGCCAAGGAGATGCTTATATCCACCGATGCAACGGTTGAGGCTATCAGCGCGGCACTTAACTTCAGCTCGGGCTCTTATTTCAGAAAATGCTTTAAGGAGGCGTATGGAATAACGCCGCGTGCCCTGCGCCAAAAAAGGCAAATATAAATATTCGATATTACTTGAAAAACGCAAACGTTTTTGTTATAATGGTCTTATCTTAAAAATATTTTACGGAGGGATACAAAATGAGAAAGTATCTTATACCTGAAAACGGCAACTTTTACAAAGCAAATCTCCATTGCCATACCACGTTTTCCGATGGCAAGAAAACTCCTGCAGAGGTAAAGGAGCTTTACAGAAGCCTTGGTTATTCCGTGGTTGCATATACCGATCACGACATTCTTATTGCCCACGATGAGCTTAACGATGAGAATTTCCTTGCTCTTCACGGCTTTGAGATGGAGATCAACGAGCCCGGCTCCCTCATTAAGAGAACCTGCCATCTTTGCTTTATAGGCATAGATCCCGAAAATATGACGCAGCCCCTTTGGCACAGAACAAAGTATCTTTTCGGAAACGCACCCACGCACAGAGAAGAGGTAGTATTTGACGATACCCTTCCCGATTACGTGCGCTCCTATACTCACGAGGGCATAAACGAGATCATTGCAACCGCGCAGGAAAAGGGATTCTTTGTTACTTATAACCACCCCACCTGGTCTCGCGAGGACTATTCTCATTACTCCGGCTACAACGGTATGAATGCCTTTGAAATAATGAACGGCTCTTGCATTGCGGCAGGATTTGAGGACTATAATCCGCGAGTATATGACGATATGCTTAAGATGGGCAAGAGACTTTATTGCATAGGTGCAGACGACAACCATAACGTACATCCTAACGGTACTCGCCGCAGCGATTCCGGCCTTGGCTTTACCGTTATAAAGGCAGACAAGCTTGACTACAAGGCGATTACTCAGGCGCTGCTTGACGGTAACTTCTATGCTTCCGAGGGACCTGAAATTTACGAGCTTTACTATGAGGACGGCAAGGTATACGTTACCTCCTCCGATGCAGATACCATCACCTGCAACTACAACACACGCCGTGCAGGCATCAAGGTTAACGATACCGATGAGCCCGTGACAAGTGCAGAATTTGCAGTACCCGAGGATTGCGGATACTTCAGAATTACCGTTACCGATAAGAGAGGCAGGCACGCTTGCACCAACGCATATTTCGTATCCGATCTTATCGGAGAATAAGCGAGGGTGATAGGTATGAAAAAGATAGTTCTTATAGGTGACTCTATACGAATGGGCTATGATAAGTACGTAAAGGAAGCACTTTTGGGTGCTGCTGACGTATACTACCCGAGCGAGAACTGCAAATTTGCGGTATATACTCTCCGTTTTCTTGGCGATTGGAAGAAGAACGGTGAGTGGCCCACGGACGTTGATCTTGTGCACTTCAACGCAGGTCTTTGGGACCTTGCCGAAATGGACGGCGGCGGCCCGTTTACCCCCGTTGAATACTACAAGGTTCTTATTGAAAGGATAGTAAAGCGTATAAGACGCCTTTTTCCCACCGCAAAGATAGTTTTTGCAACCTCAACCTCTGTTATAGAGGAAAAGTACGGACCTAACTTTTTCCGTAAAAACAGCGTAATAGAGCAGTTTAACAAGGCGGCAATAGAGGCACTTCGGGATACCGACGTTGTTATCAACGATCTTTACCTTGCAAGCGTAAGGATCCCACCGGAATACCGCTCTGATATGACGCACTTTAACACGCCGAAGGGCACCGAATATATGGGCAAGCGCGTAGTTTCGGTTATCTGCCGCGAGCTTGGTATAAGCCCTACGGATATAAATCTTGAAAGCTTCGATCCCGAGGCATATACGGACGAGAATATAGGCTACTGATAAAGGAGAATATTATGGGACGCTGGACAAAAGAAAGAGCTTGGGAGTGGTATAACAGCCGCCCCTGGATACGCGGATGTAACTTTATGGGCAGCGATTGCTGCAACCGTATAGATCAATGGCAGGAATACGGATTTGAGGAAAAAATGGTTACCGCGGAGCGCGAATTTGCGCTTATGGAATCTATCGGCTACAACTCCATACGCGTTATAATTGAGTATGAGGTATGGGAAAAGCAGCACGACGGATTTATGCAAAGATTTGACAGATACATAGATGCTGCTTGGAAGCACGGTATTTCCACAATGGTGGTTTTGTCAAACGAGTGCTCTGTAAGAACGCCTTATTTTGTTCCTGCGGTGTTTGGTGAACAGCCCTTTGAGCTTGGATTCCACGGTGGACGTGAGTTTAAGACCTGGTATGCACACGGAACGGATACAAGATACAACCTTCTTGACGATCCCGATGTAGCACCCAAATACTACGATATGGTGCGCGAATTTATCACCAAATATAAGGATGACGAGCGCATCTGCGTTTGGAACCTTATGAACGAGCCCGGTAACGGCAGAGGCTCAAAAAGCCTTCCCCACCTTAAAAAGTTCTTTGAGATCGGCAGAGAGATAGATCCCATTCAGCCCCTTTGCGCTGACGTTTGGCGCGGTATGAAGGACTGTAAGGCTACGACCGAGATCGAGCAGTATGCGCTTGACGAATCGGACATCATATCATTCCACAGCTATACCACGTATGAGGATAATATCAGACTCATCCACCAGATCAAGAAGCTTGGCAGACCCGCTATGAATACCGAGTGGCTTCACAGAACGAACCAGACCGTTGAAGAGATATTCCCCCTTTACTTCCTTGAGAAGATAGGCTGCTATAACTGGGGCTTTGTTGCAGGTAAATACCAGACCTATGAGCCCTCTCAGGGTGCTTGGATAAAATATGAGCAGGGCGGCTGGGATGCCGTTAAGCATTATGATTTTACCAAGTGGCAGCACGATCTTTTCCGCCCCGGCGGACGCTTCCCCTACAATCCTTGGGAGATAGAGATCATCAAGCGCTACACGTCTTTGGCTGATGCAGAGTGGAACAGCGGACGTGCAGAAGGAGAATCTATAGTTACAGATGACACTCTTTAATATGAACATAAACGATTTGCTTCGCGGTGTTGACTGCGACTGCGGCAGAAGGCATGAATGCGCTATACGATACGTATACGTTGAGGAGAATGCAACAAGGCATCTTGGCAATATTCTTGCCGAGTACGAATCAGTGCTTATGGTTGCCGATGAAAACACCTATCGCGCTGCGGCTGAAGGTGCAGAGCGCGAGCTTTGCGGCAAAAGGATCACGCGCGTGATCTTCCCCGGTGAGCACATACTTGTACCGAATGAGGATGCTATCGAGCGCGTTACAGCAGCGCTTGGCGATGCCGATATAATACTCGGTATTGGCTCGGGCGTTATACAGGATCTTTGCAAATACGTATCAAGCACAAGCAAGATACCCTACGCGGTCATTGCCACCGCACCGTCTATGGACGGATATGCTTCAAGCGGCGCGGCAATGATAACGGGCGGCATGAAGGTTACGTATCCTGCAGGCGTGCCTATGGCGATAATAGCGGATACCTCTGTTATTGCAAATGCGCCTATTGAGATGATAAAGGCGGGATACGGCGATATTATAGGCAAGTACTCTGCTCTTAACGATTGGAGGCTCGCCGCTGCCGTAAACGGCGAATATCTTTGCGAGTACGTATATAAGCTTACGTACGATACCGTGCTGTGCGTTTTACCGCTTGCAAAGAAGCTTCTCTTGCGTGATAAGGATGCTATGCAAAAGCTTATGGAGGCGCTTATACTTGTGGGCATTGCTATGAGCTTTGCCACAAATTCACGCCCTGCATCCGGCAGCGAGCATCATCTTTCACACTTCTTTGAGATCACGGGAATAGTTAACGGTACGGAATATCTTCCGCACGGAACAGACGTTCTCTTCTCTACCGCTATCACGGCAAAAATACGCGAACGGCTTCTTAAAGAGCAATCATTCTCTGCCCCCACCGCCATTATATCCGAAAATGAGCGCAACGAGGAAATAAGGCGCGTATACGGATGCGTTGCAGACGGATGTATAGAGCTTCAGAAAAAGCTTGGCACTTACACGCAAAGCCGTATACAGGTGTATTCCGAAAAGGAAGATCAAATCAAAAAAATTCTATCGAGTGCTCCCTCTTATAACGAGATACTTGAGATCATAAACGGCATAGGGCTTGATATAGGTGACTTCTTTGATCTTTACACCGTGCCGCACATAAACGATGCTATAAGATATGCAAAGGATCTTAAGGACCGATATACGGTGCTTTGGATGTACTTTGACTTATTCGGCACCGACGAAATACTGTAACAAGCTTTACGCTATCAATTAAATAAGCAACAAAAAAGCCATCGGCTACACCTAAGGTGAGTCGATGGCTTTTTTTGTTTAATGATATCCGCTCCAGCCTTCATCCGGATTCAAATCAAGATCCGGATCGCTATCGCCTCCACCCTCACCGGACGTTTTGATAACGTCCGGATATCGGATGAAGTAGATAACTGCTAACGGAGATTCGTATGTCAAATTCTCCATATTGGCCTTTCTTTAGTGGTTGAGATCGTCCATTGAACCGCTCTGGATCGGGAAGAGGGGTACCTCGTTATCTCCATCCTGATTGCTGGTTCTTATTACATCATCAACTCCAAGGGAAAGCACGTCGGCTTTAGGAGCTATATACTTGTTTTTCATATTATACAGTCTCCTTTCCGTATGCAAGGCATGCAACAGAGTTGTAGCTATTGAATGCATCAATAACGCTCTGTGCATATGCTCTTGCAGTTGCGGACTCGTTCACGTCATTAGCGATAGCGTATGCTACGTTAATAACGGTACGTGTTCTGATTTCGTCGGTGATGGTACGCTCTACACCGTCAACCTCAACTACAAGTACAAGCTGAACGTAGATCTCAGCATCGTAGTACTGTGTGGGAATGTTGGTAAGAACGATATTGGTTACGTTGTTTTCAACATCTACGTTGCTTCCTGCAAGGTATGCCATATTGGTCTTGCTCAAACCGTAGTTCCAGCCCCAGCTCTTAACGTTAAGACCGTCTGCGAATTTGTATCCGAAGCGGATCTTAGCGCTGGAAGCGGTTGCGCCGTCCCACTTAAGTCCGCCGCCAAGGAAGGTGAAGTAAGGAATCTTCGTGCCTTCTTCGGTTACCGTCTCGCTATGACCGCAATCACAGGTATAAACTGTGTATGCATCATTCTCGAAGGTTGCGGGATAGTAGGTCTCAGTGTACTTATGACCAAGTGCATCTACGTAAT
>JAZRLU010000429.1:0-3167 GCA_045647045.1 Eubacteriales bacterium | reverse complement strand
ACAGAACGACATGGCTACGATCCGACTTAGAGACCTTCGGCACGGTAGACGGCCCCGGTGTGCGCTTTGTTGTGTTCCTGCAGGGCTGCCCTATGCGCTGCAAATACTGCCACAACCCCGATACCTGGAACCCTGCCGATGCGCAGCACCGCTTGGATGCCACCGAGGTTTTCCTGCGGATGAAGCGCAATCTTCCCTTTTACCGCACGGGCGGTATAACCGTTTCGGGCGGTGAGCCGCTTTGCCAAATGGAATTTGTAACCGAGCTTTTCACTCTTGCGCATAACGAAGGCATACACACCGCGCTTGATACGTCCGGTGCAGGCTTTTCGCGTAGTGCGGAGTATCTTAAAGGGTTAAATGCCCTGCTTGCGGTTACCGATCTTGTAATGCTTGATATAAAGCATATGAACGAGGATGCCCACGTTGCGCTTACGTCGCGCACGGGAACGGAGGCAAAGGACCTTGCGCGCTATCTTTCGGATAACGGTAAGGAGGTGCGTATAAGATACGTGCTTGTGCCGGGTATAACAGACGGTGAGGACGATCTTCGTGCACTCGGCGCTTTTGCGGCTACGCTTCCCACTCTTGAAAAAATTGAGATCCTACCCTACCACCGTCTTGGCGAGGTAAAATACAAGCGGCTTGGCATCCCCTACACGCTTAGTGACGTTCAGCCCCCATCCGAGGCAGACGTTGCACGCGCAGAGAGGATAATAACAGCCGCAAGGGGAAATTAAATAGCATTTACGGAGCAAACGTGCAGAGTATTTTTGTGCGCTTGCTCCATTTGTTTTTTCTTTTTGCCAAGTCGGAATTTATTAACTAATATTAATTAATATTTAAAATATTGATTTCTTCTTTCTCGAGTGATAAAATCAAATCAAAAGAGCAAGGAGGAAAAAACATGGGACTTTGGACTTTAACTCACCTTTATCAGATACTGCCTACCTTTTTAATATTTACCGTCATCGCGATCATTGCAGCGAAAACGCTTGGCAAATGTGAACGCTCTGTGCGCTATATTCCACTGAAAATAATTACGGTAATAATACTCTTGCTTGAAATTGCAAAGCAGATCAACGCGGCGCGCGGAGGCGGATACGATCTTTATGCCCTGCCCTTCCACTATTGCAGCCTGTTTCTTTATCTGCTCCCCTTCCATTCCTTCTACCACGGCAAATACAGCCATTTTACGGACGCAGCGGCGTTTGGATGTCTTGCCTCGCTTACCGTAGATATGCTGCTTATGCCCGCGGTAATATACTCGGAGAATAACGTGTTGAACTATTTTTCAGCCTTCGGAGATTTTCACACTGTCACCTTCCACAACCTTGTAGTGCTCTACTTTATTCTTACTCTTGCGCTAAAGCTTTACGAGCTGAAAACAGCGCACGATCTTAAGGTTATGGCAGGATTTTTAGCAGTCTACGTTACGATAGCGGCGATACTTTCATACGCCCTCAAGGTCAACTTCCACAATCTGTATCAATGCAACATTCCCCTCCTTGAGAGTGTGCGCATTGCCGCGGTAAACGCTATGGGAATCTTCGGAACGCTACTTTACGTATTCATTCTCTTTATTCTTACCATACTGTTCGCATTCGGAGCTTATTTTCTCGCAAGGCTTTTCATTAAGCTCACATCCGGGCGCACTCAAAACAAATAACAACAAAAAACAGCTTCGGCGCCGTGCGGCTTACCGAAGCTGTTTTTCACTTTATGAAATTATTCCTCCGAAAGTCCTTCATCGGATATATGCTTATATTCTCCTATAAGCGTGTAAGTGGTTTGCCCAAGGAGCATAGTATGGTTTATCGAAACGGACAGTAATTTGCATCCGTCTATAGAAACCCTTATCGTGTACGTTTTATTTGCATCAGCGTATTCGTATCTGCTTCCCACGCAGGAATTGCGCAGCGCGGCATGCTCAAGCAGCGTTATCACGTATACGTTTGCATCGGCATCATAATCAACGTCACAAACGTAAGTAGGATCATAGCAGGCTTTGTTATTCATGCTTCGCATAAGAGCTTCGGCAACGGCGGGATCAAGGCTCATAGAGCCAAGGCACTCTCCACCCTTCTGATCGTAAACACGGTAAGAGCCTCCGTCAAACTCTGTAAACGAGTTCTTACCGTCTATAACGGCATCTACCTCATATCGGATAACACCGTTTTCGTCGGTGCTGTAGGAAACCTTATCCGTTTCCTGCTTTTCGTTACGCTTATAGCCATTCACGCTTATCAAATGCACAGAAGCTTCAAACGTTCCGGACTTGGATTTATTCAAATCATCGAGACCCTTTTTCATACGGTCGATAACGCCTACGTCATCACAGGTCTTATAATCATCAAGATTTACACGGCTTGTCGTTGTATTATTGAAATCCTTGAAGGTCATCGAGCAATTCCTTATCTCAAGACCAAGCGTCTCGGCAGCCGCGGAGCCCTCTTTTACGTCAACGTTTATATCTATTTTCTCGGGATAAAGATTTGGGGCAACCGTAAGTACAACGGTTAAATCGTACTCATCCGCTGTTGTAAACAAGGAAGTAAAGCCAAGCGCATCTCCAATATCCTTTTTAGAAACACCAACAAATTCGGAATACTCAACACGCCAGCCGCCGTTTTCGGTTTTTTCGGCAGTTTTACGGGTTGCATTCACGCATTGCTCTATATAGCTCACGCCGCCCGAAATATCCTTCATAAGCTGCTCGTATCCCTTTGCATCGGATGCGGATTTAAGCTTTATTGTCTTTATCCCCGCTTCGGTTTCAACGTCCGTGCTCTTGTAGATATATCCGCTTTCATAGCCACCCTTGGTTTTAAGCTCGGTGGTTTTGTTGCCGTGCTTTGTATAGGTTACCGTTTCGTTTTTGTATACAGTGTCATCGGTTCCGTATCCGGCAACTATCTGTGTGCCTACGGTATAAACAGAAAGCATCTGCTTTAGGTGCAAATCCTGTATCTAGAGGTGATTACTTAAAGGCGTCAACTGGTAAATCAACAACAGCAGGAGTTGTTGCATCTAAAGCTGTTGGTGCAATCGGATCTACTTTAGGATCTGCAGCAGGAAATGCAGTAATGGATATGGTTGCTGGAATGATACCAGATAAAGGGAAAAATACTTCATTTAAAGAACAGCAACAGATTGGAAATGCTCTC
>JAZRLU010000428.1:0-2059 GCA_045647045.1 Eubacteriales bacterium | reverse complement strand
GATCGGACCAAAACGCTGCGGTCGGTGCAAGACCAAGCGGTAAAAATACCGCAGAACAGAGGTATAAGCTTCCCGTTGATATGTATCTCTCCGCAAGCTCGGGCTGATGACCGATAACGCCTGCTATCAGCCAGCCGTTTTCATCAAAGCAGCTTTTTGTTTCAAGAACGCGGCGAATAACGGCGGTAAGTGCGCATCTTACCATTGCGGGGGTAAGATTTTCCGCAAGATCCTCATCCAGGGCAGACATCGCAAGCATCTGGAAGCAACCGAAGCGGTAGCAAATGGATCTGCCAACAATGGGATAGCTTCCGTCCGGCATGATCATACGCTCAAGTATCTCGGCATATCGCTGCGCTCTCGCCTCCGCCATAGGAAGGAAATTTGCATACGATGCATCAAGATGCTTTACAGCTCTAAGCGTATCCACGAGCATAGGATGGATAACAAAGCTATTGTAATAATCCTGGTGGAACTGTGCACCGTCACTGTAAACGCCGTCACCAACGTACCATCCGCTCCGGAATACGTCAATACCGCGATCAAGCCTTTCGCGAACGATATCAACCCCCATATAATAAAGTGCTGCCTCAACTATTGATGCAAAAAGCAGCCAGTTATTATTATGCGGTGTGATGCATCTTGACGAGACCAGGGCGTTTATAACGTTCGTCTTAACTCTTTCGTCAAGCTTTACCCAAAGCTCGTTTTTTGCTCTTAAGATGCCGTGCGCAAGAAATGCAGCATCAACAAGCGGCTGCTTCTCTACGTTGAAGTTAAGAAAATTCAAGGATTGGGGATCGGTAGCCTTATCAAGCGCAAGGCGTGTCAGCTCTCTGTATTTTTGCTGAAGCGTTTTCTCTTCCCCATCCGGCAAGGATACTTCAAGCCAGGGAGCGATGCCGCACAAGGTTCTGCCAAACGCCTCAAGATGCGTAACAGAGGCTCTATCCTCGCGATCAATGGGCATATTTTGCTTAAGGGTACCCGCCGCAAGATTCTCTATAACCGGAGCGGTTATCTTCAGCATTGCATTTAGCCAATATTCACGTGTGTTCATAAAATCTCTCTCCTATACAAGTAGTATATAACAACACCTTTAAAATGTCAATATACGATTTTCACGTAGGCAGGATGCTTTCGTTTAGAAAAGCGCAATAAAAACGAAAAAAGGCTTGCCGTGGGTTAAGCGGCAAGCCGTATTTTCTTGTATGGCAATTATGCCATGTTGTTAAGCTTAAGAGTGAGCTCAGACTTCTTGTGAGCTGCGTTGTTCTTGTGAAGAAGGCCACGACATACTGCCTGATCGATCTTCTTGATCACAACAGGATAAAGCTCTACAGCTGCATCCTTGTTACCTGCAGCAACCGCATTGTTGAACTTCTTGATGAAGGTCTTAAGCTGGCTCTTTGCCATCTGGTTGCGAAGTGCCTTAGAGCTGTTCACGAGAATACGCTTTTTAGCGGACTTGATATTAGCCATTTTAGTCTCCTTTTAATTTTAAAAGCGACCGTTGCACGTCATATCACTCGGCTGAGAGGGTCCAAGTTCAAATCAATAACAACCTAGCCACATTTTTTCACCCGATTATTGTATCATAAAGATTGCAAAAAATCAAGTCTTTTTCAAAAAAATATTAAACTTTTTTCTGTTTTTCTCTTTGTGCATAAAAAATATTAAAATATTTTAGTTAGGTATTGACAAATAAGGATCTGTGTGTTATAATTGTAAAGCGATTTGCTTTACAGCCGCTTTTGGAGGTATGGATATGTTTCAAAAGAATATGCGGCTTGCCTTTTTGCTCGACTTTTACGGAGAGGTGCTTGACGAGCATGCACACTCTATAATGAAGGCTTATTACGAGGATGATCTTTCACTTGCGGAGATCGCAGACGGTGAGGGTATTTCAAGGCAAGGCGTCAGGCATATAATCAAAAAAAGCGAGGAACAGCTTGATTTCCTTGAAACAAGGCTTGGGCTTGCGGAGCATTACAGCGAGCTTGAGGTAGCCTGCGATAGGATCAAGGCTATTGCGCAGCGCCTTACGGAGAACGAAGTC
>JAZRLU010000427.1:0-2678 GCA_045647045.1 Eubacteriales bacterium | reverse complement strand
GCCCCCGTTGCACTTGAGTGCCGCGTTTTTGAGGTGCTGCATTTCGGCACGCACGACGTTTTTATGGCGGATATAGTAAACGTAAGTTGTGATGAAAGCATTCTTGACGGTGGCAGAATATGTCTTGACCGTGCAGGTCTTATTGCATATGCGCACGGCGAATACTTCAAGCTTGGTGATAAGATCGGCAAGTTTGGCTTTTCTGCCGCAAAGGAAACCAAAATCAAGATGAAAAAGAGCACAGGCTCGCACAAGCGCCGCCACGGCGGCCGTAAGGGAGGCACGAAAAATGAAAAATGACGAAAGACGCGCGGCAGAGTCTGAAACGCGCAGGCGTGTGCTTATGCACATAGACAGTGAGTTTGACAGTGATGCTGCGTTTGAGAGGGAGATCGGTCTGCCTGCAAAAACGGTAAACAACTGGCGCAGGGGAATGTCGTCCTCATTTATGAAAATGCTACCGCGCCTTGCGGATTGCTTTGAGTGCACCGTAAGCGAGCTTCTTGATATGCCGATAACTCACACGGGTGGCGACCTTTCCGACGAGGAAATAAGACTCCTTACCCTTTACAGAAGATCGCGCGATATAGCTCCGAAGCAAAGAGAGGCACTTACAAAAACTCTCGAGCAGGTGATAGAGATGTATCTTGAATCCTTGCCCGAGAGAAAGCGTAGCCGCAACAAATAACCTGCCCGACTATATGTCGCGGCAATACCTCGCCGAGCGATAAAAGCTCGGCGAGCAGTTTCTGTAGCGCTTGAATATTTTATTGAAATATGATACCGAGGTAAAGCCCACGTCTGCAGAAATGTCTAATATACTGTCCTGCGTTGTGGCAAGGCGCTTTTCTGCCTTACATATGCGCACAAAGTTCAGGTATTCCGTAAACGTTGCCCCGGTAGCCTGCTTGAAAATACGGCAGAAATAGCTTTTGTCAAAGCCTATATGCATAGATACGTCCGCAAGGGTAAGATCCTGCGCATAGTTCTGATTTATGTATATCATTGCGGGTAATATCTTTTGCATCGCGGCAGAGCTGTAAACCTGCTCACCGTCTGAAAGTATACCCGATCTGTATAAAAGTCCGATTATTTTGAGTATCTCGGAGCGCACGAGTATCTCATATGCGGGCTTTTTTTCTTCGCATTCGTTAACGATGCACTCCGTAGCGCGGAAAAGCTCGTCTGAGCGGAGTATAAGCACGCCCTCGCCTTCAAGGTTTGCAAGCTTTACAGAGTATTTGATTATCCTTCTTATCTCGGTATTAAGAAAGCTGCTTTCGCGGAATTGCAAAAGGGTATGAGAGCAGCTTTCGGAAAGCAGCAGCGTTTCGTGCGGCACGCCCGAGTTAACGAAAATTATATCTCCTGCCTCTGCTATATAATCCTTACCGTCAACACGGCACAGAAAACGGCCATCGTGCACGGATAAAAGCTCTAATTCATCGTGATAGTGAAGCATTGATATTCTGCGCGGACCGCCTGTAGCTATAGACTTTTTACAGTGTATATCAAGCTTCGGTATATTGGCTCTTACGTTCTCGCTATTCATACGCTCGCTCCAAGGTTTTCGTTGATTACAGTATAGCACAACGCTTTTCTAAAATCAACCGCTACATATATTGTTTACATTTGGAATACAATAATTTAAAAGCTTCGCGGAGATGAAATACCCTTTTCGGGTGCTCTTATATGCACCGTGTAAACGGATATCCGAAGTCGGCTTGAAAAGCGTGCGGAGCGCGCGACGTTATTTTTTTCTTGACATACGTGCAACTTTGGTGTAAAATGTAAATACAGTAAATCAAAACGGAGGTAAATATGCCAACTGCAAGCTCTATCAAAATAAGAACCAAGCGCAACAATCTTTTCTTGCGCGTAGCAAAGGGTCACTTCGCAACCAACCACAGCCATATAAACTATTATATTGACGTTACTACACAGAAGTGCCGTCTTTCAGAGGCAAATGCTGTGGCAGAGGAGCTCGTTTCCTACTATAATAACAGCACGGTAATAGACTCCATACTTTGCCTTGACGGAACTCAGGTAATAGGCACCTGCCTTGCCGAAAAGCTTACCGAGGCAAACTTCGTATCTGTAAATGCGCATCAAACGATATACGTACTCACGCCTGAGCACACTACAGGCAGCCAGATAATATTCAGAGATAGCTTACTTTCCGCTGTAGCGGGCAAGCACGTGCTTATACTTGCGGCATCGGTTACCACCGGCTATACCGCAAAATCCGCGATCGAGGCTATAAAATATTACGGTGGCGAGGTAGCGGGCATAGCATCAATATTTGCTACCGCAGATAACGTTCTCGGCTATCCCGTGCGCTCGGTATTTAATCCTAACGATCTTTCCGATTACGAAACCTATCCCTCGCACGACTGTCCTATGTGCCGCAGAGGCGAACGCATAGACGCGCTTGTAAACAGCTTCGGATATTCAAAGCTTTAAGCCTTTTAACAATAAAAATGCCGCAGCAGGGAAGTACCTGCTGCGGCATTCTTTTATTTGCCTTGGCAATTGCTTCTGTGGAGCTTATATATCTCCTCGGTTGCAAGCGAAAGCTTTGTGATAACGTTTCTCTTTGTGGGGAAGCAATAGAAGGAATCGTGCTCTGTTGAGATGTCCACACAGTCAAAGGGCTTGATGTGCGGGAAATCGTATTC
>JAZRLU010000426.1:0-1169 GCA_045647045.1 Eubacteriales bacterium | reverse complement strand
ACGCCCCTACTCTTTACGGTCAGTTTGACAACCTTGATGACGTGGATTACGTTCTTAACGGACTTCTTCAGATCGGATTCGATCAGGTATACGAGGTTTCCAAGGCGGCTGAGTACGTTTCGGCGTACACTCGTCTTTATTTGCAGACGGACGGTATCAAAAAGCCGGCTATAAGCTCTGCTTGCCCCGTAATACTCAGGCTTATAAGCCTTCGTTTCCCGAGCTTGGCGGATAACGTTATACATATGCTTCCCCCCATGGAAATGGCGGCGAAGTTTGCAAGGAAGGAAGCGCTTGAAAAGCACCCCGAGCTTAAGCCCGAGGATATCGGCGTATGCTTTATTTCTCCTTGCCCTGCGAAGGTAAGCTACGTTAAAAACGGATTTGCGGGCTATAAGAGTGAGGTTGACGAGGTCGTATCGATCAGCGACATCTACTTCTTATTAATAGGTAAGATGAAAAAGGACGAGCATCTTGAAATGCTCTCCGACTCGGGAAGAATAGGCATAGGTTGGGCGCGTTCGGGTGGCGAGGCTACCGCGATATTCAACGATGACTATCTTGCGGCTGACGGAATTGAGAACGTTATACACGTGCTTGATCAGGTGGAAAACGGAAACATCCCGCCGCTTGAATTTATTGAGCTTAACGCGTGCACGGGCGGTTGCGTAGGCGGTGTTCTTACAATACAGAATCCGTTTATTGCAAAAGCAAGGCTGCAAGCACTGCGCAGATACCTTCCCGTATCGCAAAATTCCATCCCGAAGGATGAAAAATACGTTTCGGCGGACTATCTTTTCGAGGATATGCCGTCATACAGATCCATCTCGCGCCTTGGAGACTCTATTGCAGAGTCCATGCGTATGATGGCTGATATTCAAAAAATAAAATCCTCACTCCCCGGAATAGATTGCGGCGCTTGCGGTGCTCCCACCTGCCGTGCCTTTGCCGAGGACGTGGTAAAAAACTGTGCTTGCATCGATGATTGCCCTATATTGGGCATAAACCTCAAGCGAAAGGAAGAAGTATGACCGTAAATGAGCTTATCGGTCTTGGCGGATTTGAGGCGCTTTGCCTGCCGGATGCGGACAGGCAGATATGCGGCGCCTACGTTGGAGACCTTCTTAGCTGGGTTATGGGCAGAGCAAATGCGGACAACGCTTGGATAA
>JAZRLU010000425.1:0-3448 GCA_045647045.1 Eubacteriales bacterium | reverse complement strand
GGTACCAAGCTTCTGGTGGATCTTGGTAAGCTCGGTTCTCATGGCTGCACGAAGCTTAGCGTCGAGGTTGGAGAGAGGCTCGTCGAGAAGGAATACCTTGGGGTTACGAACGATCGCACGACCGAGCGCAACTCTCTGCTTCTGACCACCGGAAAGAGCCTTGGGACGACGGTCAAGAAGGTGGCTGATGTCAAGGATCTTTCCAGCCTCCTCAACTCTCTTCTTGATCTGCTCCTTGGGAACCTTACGGAGCTTAAGACCGAATGCCATGTTATCAAATACGGTCATGTGAGGATAAAGAGCGTAGTTCTGGAACACCATCGCGATATCTCTGTCCTTAGGAGCTACGTCGTTAACGTATCTGTCACCGATGTAAAGCTCGCCCTCGGAAATCTCCTCAAGACCTGCGATCATACGAAGGGTAGTGGACTTACCGCATCCGGAAGGACCTACGAAGATAAGGAACTCCTTGTCCTTGATCTCAAGGTTGAAATCGGATACAGCGGTAACGCCGCCGGGATACTTTTTGTAAATGTGTCTGAGTGAAAGACCTGCCATTTGTTTTTCTCCTTAAAATAAATATTTTTAACCGTTAATATTCTAACATATTTCCCTGCCCTTGCCAATTGGCATTTTGACATTTTTTCGCCCCGCTTTTTGTGCAACTCCAACAAAGAGGCAAGCGCTTTTTTGTTTGCTTTAACAACGCGCCCTCTTTATTTCTAATTTATTAGAATTTCTTGATACGACCGTGCTAACTTTGTGCTTGACTTTTCTCAAAATAATATGTATAATTAAGCCATAAGCAATAAAAGGAGATATCTTATGGCAATTTATTTTGATAAATCAACCTCATCCTTCTATCTTGAGGGAAAGGATATTACGTACGCGTTCTTTATAAACAGCTACGGCTATCCCGAGCATCTTTATTTTGGTGAGAGGATCCACCGCGATCAGCTTATCTCGCTTCGCACAAGCTCGATGGTATACACCTTCAACCCCTCGCAGCCCGGCACCGACAAGGGCAGCAGCGAGTATATGCGAATGGCGCCCGAGATATCCTTCTTCGGCACGGGCGACTACCGCGAGCCTACCGTGCATATCCGTTACCCCGAGGGTGACAGTCTTACCGTATTTACCTACGCGGGGCACGATATAGTCGATGAAAAGCCCGCGATAAGCGGTATGCCCTCGCTTCGCGGCGGTAAAACGCTTATACTTCACCTTTACGATGAGGTAAAGGGCATCGGCGCGGATCTTTATTATACCGTATACGATGACTCTAACGTTATTGCGCGCCGCGCGGTATATACAAACCACTCCGAAAGAGCGGTTAAGCTTGACAGGGCGTATTCGTTTACCCTTGCATTGCCCGTAGGCGATTACGAGGCGCTTTCGCTCTTCGGCGGCTGGGCATCCGAGAGGCAGGTGGACAGAGTTCAGCTGCACCACGGCGTTACCTCTGTTGACTCCAAGCGTGCGACGTCCTCCGCATCTCTCAACCCCTTCCTTGCGGTTATGGAGCGCGGTGCAAGTGAAACGCACGGCAAGGTATGGGGAGTTAATCTTATATATTCATCCTCTTACGTTATAAAGGCAGAAAAGGCAACGAGCGGCGAGGTTATGATCTCGGGCGGTATAAACGATTTCGGCTTTGAGTGGACGCTCGGCAGCGGCGAGAGCTTTGAGACGCCCGAGGCGGCAATTGCATATTCCGCTGCGGGACTTGGCGAGATGAGCCGCGCCTTGCACGATGCTTACCGCAATTATCTTATAGATCCTGCACGCGCAAAGTCAGCACGCCCCGTGCTTATCAACAACTGGGAGGGCACTTATTTCAACTTCAATACCGAAAAGCTTTGCGCCATTGCCGATGCTGTTCGCGGCACGGGTATAGATACCCTTGTGCTTGACGACGGCTGGTTTGGAAAGAGAGACGACGAGCGCTCCGGTCTCGGAGACTGGTTTGTTAACGAGGGCAAGGTTGACCTTGACGCGGTTATCGCACACGTTAACTCGCTCGGTATGAAGTTCGGTCTTTGGTTTGAGCCCGAGATGATAAGCGAGGACTCCGATATCTTCCGCGCCCACCCCGAATATGCAATAGGCGTGCCCGACAGAAGCCGCTGCTATTGCCGCCATCAGTATATGATGGACCTTACCAATCCCGAGGTGCGCGACTATATCGTTAATACGGTAAACTCCGTTCTTCACTCCCACAACATCGAATACGTAAAATGGGATTACAACAGAAACGTAACCGAGTTCTTCTCCCCCGTGGGTGACCCGGCAAGAATGGGCGAGTTTGCCCACAGATACGCCCTCGGCGTATACGATCTTTTTGAGAGGATCGTGCGCGCAAATCCGAATATCTTCTTTGAGGGCTGCTCGGGCGGCGGATCGCGCTTCGATCCCGGCGTGCTTGCATACTTCTCCCAGATATGGACCTCGGATAACTCCGACGCGGAGGACAGAACGCATATTCAGTACGGCACGTCCTTTGCTTACCCTCTCTCTGCTATGAGCTGCCACGTTTCCGCTGTGCCGAACCACCAAACGCTCCGCACGTCCTCGCTTAACACGCGCGCTGCTATAGCGCACCTCGGTGCAACGGGCTACGAGCTTGATACCACGGTGTTCACCGATGAGGACCGCGCCGCGGTAAGAGCGCAGATCGAGGACTACAAGCGTATGGAGGATCTTGTTCTTCAGGGCGACCTCTACCGCTTAAGCGATCCGAATACGTCGAATTATTTTGCATTTGCTATCGTATCGAAGGATAAATCGCAGGCGCACCTTACCTGCTACCGCGCGCTTAACCATTGCAATCACGGTTCCTACCGCGCCGTAATGCAGGGCCTTGACAGAAATAAGGAATACTACGTTCCCGAGCTCGGGCAGATCTTCCACGGCTCTACCCTTATGTCCGTAGGCTTCCCCGTTAGCTTCCAAAGAGCCGATTTCGATGCAAGGACTTATCACTTTGAGGAAAAGTAAGCGCTTGCAGAGCAAGCGCGATGAATTGCAACTTAACAGTTGCATTAATTGAACCAAAGGTTCATGAATTGCCTTCGGCATGAATTGCGTGCGCGCATAAGTGGTTGCAATTCATCCATATGGAGAGGTTTGCAAAGCAAACTTCGAGAATTCATGAAACGTAGTTTCAATTCATGGCGAAGCCAATTCATGGAGGAGGCGCAAGCCGACGAGAATTCATCTTTCACTTGTTTCAAGCAGATGCAAGCTTTCTTCGTAGCCGTAAGGTATACGTAGTGAGAACTGCACGCCAAGCTCCTTCCACCGCGGGGCGGTCCCCCTATCCCCGGTCAGTCGCGTGTCGTAAGCTATCGCCTGCGCATAGCTCGGCTCTGCTCACTCGCGCTTTGTGACCGCCGTTCGCTAAAAACGCTTATCAACCGTTTTTAGCTTCACTACCTCCCGGATGGAG
>JAZRLU010000424.1:0-6866 GCA_045647045.1 Eubacteriales bacterium | reverse complement strand
AGGAGAAGCACGGTGAGGAGATCGTTGCGCTCTTCGGCGAGGAATATGCGGTAACCGTACCTACTCTTCCGTTCCCCAGAATGAGACTAAGCGACGTTTATGCAGAGCTACAGAACAGATATGATTATAAGGTTTCCGACGAGGTTAAGGGTGACCTTACCACCGATGCGGAGCGCCTTACAAAGCAGCTTGCAAAGGATATGTTCGGTCACGAGTTCCTCTTCGTTACCGATTACGACGCAAAGGAAAGAGCCTTCTATCATATGAGGGATGAAAACGGTGTGCCTTGCGGATATGACCTTATCTGGCGCGGAGTTGAAATTACAACCGGAGCACAGCGCGAGCACAGATACGAGCAGCTTAAGGCGCAGGCAAAGGAAAAGGGGCTTGATGAGGACGTTAAGTTTTACCTTGATTTCTTCAGGTACGGATGCCCCCCTCACGGCGGCTTCGGTATCGGTATTGACAGACTTACCATGCTCTTCCTCGGTCTTTCCATAAAAGAGGTACAGTTCCTCTTCAGAGGTCCTAACAGACTTACACCCTAAAGAAAAAGGAGAATAACAATGAAAATTGCACTTATAAACGAAAACAGCCAGGCGGCAAAGAACGCCCTTATCTGCGATACCCTTAAGAAGGTAGTAGAGCCCCTCGGTCACGAGGTATTTAACTACGGTATGTATTCCGCAGAGGATAGCGAGCAGCTTACCTACGTTCAGATCGGTATTCTTTCCGCGATCCTTCTTAACTCCGGCGCGTGCGATCTCGTTATCACCGGCTGCGGCACGGGCGAGGGCGCTATGCTTGCTTGTAATGCATTCCCCGGCGTGCTTTGCGGCCACGTTGTAGATCCTACCGATGCTTATCAGTTCACCCAGGTTAATAACGGCAATGCTATCTCTATGCCTTTTGCAAAGGGCTGGGGCTGGGGCTGCGAGCTTAACCTTCAGTACGTTTTTGAAAAGCTCTTCGTATCCGAGTGGGGCCTTGGCTATCCTCGCGAGAGAGCAGTTCCCGAGCAGAGAAACAAGAGAATTCTTGACGAGGTTAAAAAGGTAACTCACAACGATATCGTTTACATCCTTGAAAACCTTGACCGTGAGCTTGTTCTCGGTGCTATCGCAGGCAAAAACTTCCGCGAGTATTTCTTTGCAAACTGCAAGGATGAGAGAATTGCAGAGTGCGTAAGAGGCCTTCTCGCATAAAAAACACGTAAGGGGACTGTTATGGAATTCCTTTATCTTCTTGAAAAGATAAGAAATCCGGTCTTTGACTTTATCTTCTCCGCAATCACGCACCTTGGCGATGAGACCGCGTTTCTTCTTATAGCTATACTCGTATTCTGGTGCGTTAATAAAAGGCACGGATACTATATCCTTATGTCGGGTCTTTTAGGCACTATTGTAAATCAGGTAATGAAGCTTGCCTGCAAGGTGCCGCGCCCCTGGCACAAGGATCCTTCCTTCACCATAGTAGAAAGTGCGCGCGAGGGCGCAACGGGATATTCCTTCCCCTCGGGTCACTCGCAAAACTCGGTATCTACCGCAGGTGCGCTTTTCCTTACCGCAAAGCAAAAGTGGCTTAAGATAGTAGCAATATGCGTAGCGGTGCTCGTGCCGTTTTCAAGAATGTACCTTGGCGTGCATACGCCTTGGGACGTTATCGCAGGCAGCGCGTGCGCTATAGTGATAATCCTTCTTCTTGAGCCCGTGTTCACCGATGAGGGCAGATTTAATAAGTTTATGCCCTTTATCGTTGGCGGTCTTGCTCTTGCATCTGTTGCTTTCTTCATCTATGCAGAGCTTACAGAGCTTCCCCCCGAGTACCATATCGCGTATGACAGCGTGGTAAGCGCCAAGAAAAATGCGGGCACTATGCTCGGCTGCTCTCTCGGTGCAATACTCGTTTACACCCTCGATAGGCTTGTTATCAAGTTTGAAACGGGCGGCGTATGGTACGCGCAGGTAATAAAGTTCGTCCTCGGCGTCGGCGTTGTGTTCCTTATCAAAACCTTCCTTGATATCCCCCTTGCGTTTATGGGCAGCTATGAGCGCATCGTAAGATACTTCGTTATCGTTGGCTTTGCAGGCTCTGTATGGCCTCTTACCTTCGGTTGGTTTGCACGCCTGCGCATCGGCTTTATGGATCGCTTTACCGAGTGGGTAGTAGGTCTTTTCAAAAAGCCCGAGCCCGAAAAGGTAGCTCCCACTTATGCAAAGGGTAGCAAAAAACGCAAAAAATGATACAATAAGGGACTAAAAAACCCTCTTAACAAACAAGGCAGAGGCACTACCGAAAAGGTAACGCCCCTGCCTTTCTTTTGTAAAACAGAAAACAACAGCCTTCAGCTTGAAAAAAACAGCAGGAGCGTTGTTACCTATATTTTACTTGTAAAAAAGCTGTTAAGCCTGTTGACAAGCAATACGGCGCTATGATAAAATATAGCCCCAAAGGTCAGCAATACATAGCGTTTTCGCTCATAAATTTGTAAAGCATTTCGCCGTGCTGCTGTTCCTCGGTTTGAATGTGGGAAAGCATCTTTCTCATAGCGGGCGAGCGGAATTCAAATACGCCCGTGTCATATACGCTTGATACGTGCTTTTCGGTTGAAAGCATATCGGAAAGTAAAAACTGATCACACTTCTTGTTTTCAGCATCACTGTATACCGATGTGCAGCAGTGGCACCATTGGCAGCCGTTTGCCTCTGTGGCAACTGTAGGGGGTGTAGGCTCGTTGCCTGCCATCATATCCCCGATAACCTTAAGATGCCCTCTTTCGGTTTGCGCAATGCAGTCAAAAAGGTTCTTAAGATCGGTGCATTTTGCCTCATTTGCATATCGCGTGTACTTCTCAATGCAAAGCTCCTCCGCACTCTTAAGGTCCTTAAGATAATCTGTTTCCTTGTTTGTAAGAATCATAAAATTCTCCTTCCTTTTCGCCCTTGGCGTTACCTTAAGTGTTACCCGTGTTGAGAATTTTATGCCTGCCGTTTATCACATTTAAGCGACTGTTCCTTTTATATGAAGGTAGAGAAATATCGTGAAATGATAATAAATGTGTACATTTTGTCACAAAATAACGCTTTTTGAAGAGTGATTAACCCCTTCAAGCTGTTAATTTTACTAAAAAAGTTCGGCATATTGAATTATTTACAAGCATCAATTATAAATGGTATAATTATTATATGACCATATATTTTGGAGGATGGAATATGCGCGCGGAAAAATCTCGCCCTTGCGGCGCACGTTTACTCGGCACAGCGGCTTGATACGTGTTCTTGCCGCCTTCGGTACAAGACCGGAGGCTATCAAGATGTGCCCGGTGATAAAGGAGCTTAAAAAAAGAGGATGCTTTGATATAACGGTGCTTGCAGGCGGTCAGCACGTAGAGCCCGTGCACAAGGTCGCGGAAGAATTTGGCGTAAATATAGATACCGAGCTTTCGGTTTCTCATCTTGCAGGGCGCCTTGCCTCTGTAAGCGCATCCGTGCTTGTCGGCGCGGATAAGGTGATAGGCGAAAAAAAGCCCGACGTTGTGCTTGTACACGGTGATACGGCAACCGCGCATGCCGTGGCACTTGCCGCATTTTATAACCGCGTGCCTATAGGTCACGTAGAAGCCGGATTGCGTACGGCAAGTGTAGAAGAGCCCTTCCCGGAGGAGCTTTTCCGCCGCGCAATATCGCTCATGGCTACCGTGCACTTTGCCCCAACAGAGCACGCCGCGCAAAATCTTATATCCGAGGGGCGGCAAAACGTTTTTGTCACGGGTAACACCGTGCTTGATGCGCTTTCCTATACCGTTAGCGATTCATATACAGATCCCCTTTGCGATAAAGCACAGCGGCATCCCACCTTGCTTGTTACAGCGCATCGGCGTGAAAGCCGCGGCGAGGGGCATCGGGAAATATTCCGTGCCGCAGCAAAAATATCCCTTGCATACCCCAATATTTTTGTGGTATTGCCGGCGCACCCCTCGGATGAGGTAAGGCAGTCTCTTACCGTGCTTAAAAACAGCCGCGTTACCGTTTGCGAGCCGCTTGGCGTGCGCGCCTTTCACAACCTTCTTGCGCGCTCCTTTGCGGTGATCACGGATTCGGGCGGCGTGCAGGAGGAGGCAGCTGCGCTCGGCATTCCCGTGCTTGTATGCCGTAGTGTAACAGAGCGTAGCGAGGGAATCGCGGCAGGGTGTGCTGAGCTTGTGGGCGTCAGCTGTGACAGGATTGCGGATGCCTTTGCCACCCTTATTTCGGATGGCGGAAAATATAAGAAAATGGCAGCTGCCGAAAACCCATACGGTAACGGTACTGCCTCGGTAAAAATAGCAGATATACTAATGAAAGGATGGTAAAAAATATGTCAAACATTTGGCACGATATTTCCCCAAAGCGCATATCCGCAGAGGATTTTATATGTGTGATCGAAATATCCAAGGGCAGTAAGAAAAAATACGAGCTTGATAAGGAAACGGGGTATATTATCCTTGATAGGATACTTTATACCTCAACGCACTATCCCGCAAACTACGGCTTTATTCCGCGCACCTACGGTGATGACGGTGATCCGTTAGACGTTTTGCTTCTTTGTGCAGAGCCGCTTGAGCCCATGTCGCTTGTGCGCGCTTACCCGATCGGCGTTATTTCCATGATAGATAACGGCAGGAGTGATGAAAAGATCATAGCTATACCGTTCAATGATCCGAATTACAATCATTACAAAAGCTTAGACGAGCTTCCTGCTCATATATTTGATGAAATGCGCCACTTCTTTACAGTATATAAGAATCTTGAAAACAAGCAGACCGCCGTAAACGAGGTCAGCCCGCGCGAGGTAGCGATAGACGTTATAAAGCGCGCTATAGATAATTATATTGAAAGCTTTTGTAAGTAAGTGCGGCGCGGAGCCAAAAATGGCTGCCGATAGCCTGAAGCTGCGGCAGCCATTTTTGATTTATTAATACTTTTTGGTTATATCTATGCATTTTACGATATTTGCCATAGTTTCGCGCGATACACGCTCGCCCTTATCAAATCTGCGGCTTACCTCATATGCAAGCTCCATGCAAAGCTTTGCGGCATCCGCGCGTGAAAGGGATTCAAAGCTGCTTTCCTCGCGGCGCTGACCGCGGCAAAGATTTTTGGATTCGGAAATATAATTTTCCGTGCGGAGAATAAGATCGTTAAACTCGCGCGATCCCTCGGGATACAGGTTAAGTGCGCTTATCAGGAGCACGGCAATAAATCTGTCAAGCATCGCATCGGCAATTTTACCGTCCTTGAAATATCCCGCACCGACAAGCGCGGTATACATTCCCGCATATATAGAGCCCTCCGCGGAAAGCTTCGGTACAAACGTCTTGTAAAACTCCTCTGCAAGAGATGCGCGTATACGTGCGCGATGACCTACAAGGTCAATGCGTCTGTTTTCGTCCTGCGCGATCTTCGTCTCGTCAAACACCTTGCCAAATGCGCTTGCCTTTGCGGCGTAGTCTATAAGCTTTTGCTTAACGTGGCGCGCCTGATTTTCAAAAAGATCGGCGGTAACAAGGGTAGACATTTTCTTTTTAACCGTAACAAGACCGTGCTTGCCTATGTACGTAAGATTTCTTGTAAAGAGAGTGCTGAGCTTTGCATTGGGCGTTCTTTTTAAATCGGGGATAAATTCATCCCAAAGCACCTCTGTGTAAAGTGCCATAAATTCCTCTGCCTGTGTAAGCGCGTAAACAAGCGATGCGGAGGACGATCCGCGCGGAGCTCCGTTGTAAACGAACTCATCTCCGAGCACCTTCTTTATAACGTCACCGACCTCATTTATACAAATTGCCGTGGTAAGAGTATCCTGCATAGTACGCCTCGCTTTCATTGCGGCATGCCGCATAAAATTAACCCCATTATCCCCAAAAATACGATATAAAACGAGTTGATGCACAAAAATATAAGTGGTATTATATAACCGTCAAGGGAATAGCGGTTGCATATGCATATTTTACCACAAGGAAGTGCAATTGTCAAGTATTCCCGTAATATTGCGAAAAACGACGAAGGAGAGAAAAAATGAAAACAAACAATTTACAAGTCAAGCTTCTTTCGCGCTACTATCTTATAACAGCGCTTGCCTCTGCGTTTATCACGGCAGGGCAAAAGGCAGAGATATTCGATACGCTTAAGCGTATTTATTGCCTTGAGGGCGATACGGAGCTTGAAGATTACCGCGCGCTCTCGGAAAAAGAGCCCTACGGCACAATGATGACTCTTGCCGATTATGACAGAGAGTGCCGTGTTATAGAATATTCCTCTCTTGTCGGAAAGGCAATAAAGCTTACCGATGCGGATAGGGTAGTGCTTGCCGCAAAGGGCGAGGCACTCAGGGACAAGCAGGCAATAGTTGATTACGGCGCAAACTTTACCAAGGATGCCCTGCGAGAGCAGCTTTCCGAGGCAAGCGCAAAGGGTAACGTACACGCACTTGGCGTGCTTGCGCTTCTTGATACGTACGGCTTCGGTATGGGCACAAATCCCCGCCGCGCAGAGCGCGTAATAGAGAAGGCGGAGCGTTGGAATGATATAGACGTTATCCTTCTTTCGGCAGAGCTTCACCCCGAAAGGGGCGAGGAGCTTGTGCGCAAGCTTGCCACGGTATTCCGCGGTGATGCCGATTCCGATATCCTTACCGCGGTAGCCGAAAAATGCGGCGTTGCCATTCCGCAAGAGCCCGATAACTGCAGCTTCCTTATGGAGCGCGCATTTCAGCGCGGTGCCGTTGAGCGCGGTGTATACGACGGTAAGTTTGCTTCCTTTATCTACACCGATGTAATAAGATACGAGGATAAGGCAAGGATCATAGATAACTATAAAAGGGAAAACGCA
>JAZRLU010000423.1:0-6620 GCA_045647045.1 Eubacteriales bacterium | reverse complement strand
AGACCGCTTGGCCCCGACTTTATTCCGCCAATACCTATATAGGATACCGTGCAGCTTTTATAGGGCATATCCGCTATCTCCTTGCCGCGGGCATAAAGTTTAACACGGTCCGGCATAAAGACCGCGGTTGCAAGGGTTGAGAAGTAGGAAAGCGCTACAGATGCAAGCGCAAAAAGAACAACAACAACAGCCACCGTTATAATAAAAACCTCTGCCTCTATATATGCGATGATCACCGCAGGAACAGCCAAAAGCACAAGCGTTATCATACCTGCAAGCGTTGCCTGATAATCAAATACTGTTTTAGTTGGAAATTTCATCTTATTCTCCGTTTTTGTTTTTTACCGAATAAGTATAACACAGCATTAAGAAAAAATCAACCTTTGAAAAGCCTTCATTATATATTTTATTGAAAATCCCATCAGGCTATTGAAAAAAACGGCAAACTGTGCTATCCTTATTGTATAACAATTATGTGCTTACGCACGGAACGGAGCTTTTATGAAAAGGCATTTTTGCATAGCGCTTCTTATTTTGATACTGACGCTGCTTGTATCCTGCACCAACGAGGATGCCCCGCACGAGCATACCTTTGGCGAATGGGTGGTAAGCGAGCCCACCTGCACCGAGGCAGGCGCACAGACCAGGCAATGCTCCGGCTGTGACGAGTGTGAGACAGTACAGCTCCCTGCCACGTGCCATAATATGCAAAACGGAACCTGCCTTAATTGCCAAAGAAGCGGATTTGTACCGCTTGTTGAAAACGGCAAGGCACGCTTCCGCGTAATTTACACCGCAAATGCGGGCAGCCGTGCGCGAATTTCTGCAATGAAGCTTGTTGAGCAGCTGCGCGAGCGCGGTGTTGAGATACTTGATGCCGCATCCGATACGGACGTGAATGCGGTTAGCGAGTGCGAAATAGTTGTAGGAACCAATGCGCGCAACAGAGACGGTGCCGTAAAGGATACTTATATCGGCGCAAGAGGTGAGCAGATACTCTTTGACGGCGAAAGGATATTTATCGCGGGCGGAAACGAGAGCCTTACGAAGGATCTGTTTGAGGACTTTATAACAATGCTTGCCATTCCCGAGGGGGATGAGCCTATTACATACTTAGAGGCAAGCGCCTCGTTATCACACCTTAAGCTGACCGACTATGATACGAAGAACATCACACTTGCGCAAAGGTCTCTTTCGGATTACGTTTTTATTACCGATCTTTCGCTTGCGCCCACTTATTCGTTTGCAAGCATTGACGGCTTTACGGATAAGCTTTTTGAGCTTGCGGGCTACAGACTGGATACCGCAAGCATAAACGATACCGACAGATCCGCCCCCGCGATCATTGTACGACTGACGGAGGATAAGGCAGAGGGTACGATGCACGTTTACTTCTCCGGTGACGATCTTATTTTTGAATGCCCCTTCCCCAATTCGTTGGACAAGAATTTTGCGGATATCTGCGACAGCCTTTTCTTTACCGGTGAGGAGCATATAATAATTGGAAGAGACGTTAACATTGAGAAGCGTGCCGACACCGTAAGATATGAGGATTTCGGTGCGGACGGCACGGATGATATATGCGATTTTGATGCTATTTACGCAACTCACGTTTACGCCAACGCAGGCGGACAGACCGTTATGGGCACAGAGGGTGCGCATTACGTTATATCGGCTGAAGGGTTCACAAAAACGATACCCGTTATGACAAGCGTTAACTTTAACGGTGCTACGTTTACGGTAAACGATCTCGGATCTGCGGCATATCAGAACAGATCCTTACATCTGTTTTCCGTTGTATCGGCTTATTCCGCTACCAACATCAACGGCTCAAAGATAACCGAGCTTGCGGGTGAGGGCTATAAGATAACCGCAGAAACCGAAAATCTTGCTTGGCTTGCACCCCTGCTTGAAGCAGAAAGCCTTGTTCTTCTTTACGATGCGGGGCACAAGGACTTTATACGCCACGGCAATAACGAAAGCTCCGGCAAAACGCGTACCGAGCTGTTTCTTGTAAACAAGGACGGCAGCTTTGCTTCCGATAACGTATTTGCATTTGATTTTGATAACATAACCTCTGCAGTAATATACAGGACCGACGATACGCCGATCACGCTTGAGAACGGCTATTTCAACAATATCTGCTGCCGCACGGTGGCGGAAACGCTTTACAAAAACTCTTATTCCTCTTATATGCGCGGCATTTCGGTTGAAAGATCGGGTGTAACGATAAAAAATCTTACCCACAGAATGATAGACGAGCCGTACGTTGGCTATTTTGACAAGGAAAACTCCGGCTACTCTTACGACGAGCATTATGCGGATTTCGGCTCGCGCTGCGAGAGCTATCCGTACTACGGCTTTATCAATGCAAAGCGCTCTTATAACCTCACTGTTGCAGATTGCTCTCTTACGGGTCACACGATGTACTATCAGGATAAGCCCGCAACCTCATCCACGGGCGGCAAGATACCCAATCCCGTGCGAATGGGATCTTACGATTTTGTGATCGATTTCTGCTACGGAACTATGTTCACCTCCGTAAGTCAGTACTGTGAAACGGGCATCGGAGATATGCGCTACTACGGTATTATGGCAAGCAACGGCTGCAAGAATATGCTCTTTGACGGCTGCGCTATCAACCGCTTTGACGCTCATATGGGTGTATGGAACGCTACTATCAAAAATTCCACCGTAGGACACACGATAAACGTGATCGGCGGCGGTACACTTTTGCTTGATAACGTGACAAGACTTAACAGTAAAAGCTTTATTTCCTTGCGCCAGGACTACGGTGCAAGCTTTAAGGGTGACGTAATAATCAAGGACTGCACCTTCTGCTCATACACGGAATACAACACGAGCCTGAGCGAGGCTCCCAATGAAACGCCTACCGAATCGGGTATGCTTATCAACTCGGGCTACAGCACCTCAAATGCAGGCTACAATGCCTCAAATACAAGCGGTGCATACTGGCTTTGGAACTTTGGATATACCTGCTACATGCCAACGTCCGTAACGGTTGACAACCTTAGCTACAAGTGCAAAAAGGTATATCTTTTCAACAATCTTGTCAACGATATATTCGTTAAAAATTACTACGGAAACGGCAAGCCGGGACCGTACAGCGTGCAGTATCCGTACGTGCTTACAGAGCGTATAATTTACAAGAATATGCCTGCGGCGATCCCCGTTTGCTCCAGCACAAGCTGCACCACGTTAAGATCCATTCCGATAACGAAAGAGAATATCGGATAACCAAGCTTAATACCGTTTTTTTTAGAGCGGCACTTTCACGCGTTAAAGAAGGTGCCGCTTTTTTGTTTTTCAAAAATGAATCATGTTTTATGCAAAATGAAACAAAATTGCATCTTTAATTCATTTTTATTATGGATATTTTACAATGGGTTATTGTGAAGGTTATATAAATCATATAAAATAATACTTTTTTTCATAAAAGTATTGATTTTTTGTGAATTTTGTGATAAAATTTACTCACTTTCAATTATTACGCGCATATATGCATATATGCAAGTTGTATGCATTGAAAGTTCATTTGCACTTTTTCGGTGCAATTCAAACTGTCTTTCTTTTTTCCGACAAAACTATACCGAAACAGGAGGTAACCCCATGGAAACAAAAGAAAAGAACCCCGTGCTTGATTTCATATCCAAGATGGGTAAGTGGTTCTGGGCATTTGTGGCAGCGGCAGTATTGCTCGTTGGCACGGTGATCGCACTTATCTGTGTGGCTGTGGGAGCAGGCAGCTCCGACGTTCCCGAGGTCGTAACACCCGACACACTCGGAACGTATTACTATGACGCCGTTGACGGCGAATATACCATCAACTTTACTGACGGTACGTTCATAATCAGCGGTCCCACTCTCAACAGAACCGGCGCATACACCGTTGACGGTTCCAACCTCGCAATCGACTTTACGAAGGACGAGGACGGTACCGCAAGCGCAGTGCTTGACGGTGACACTGTTGTGCTCACCCTTGACGGATCTGATATGAGATTCCTCAAAAAGGTATACTACACCGTTAGCTTTAACGTTGGCGGCGGCAGCGCTATCAATGCGGTAACCGTTATTAACGGCAAGACCGTTGCAAAGCCCGCTGATCCCACGTTCGACGGCAACGTATTCCTCGGTTGGTTTGCGGATGCAGATGCAAAGTCCGCTTTCCTCTTTGACAACACCGTTATCACCGAAAACACCACAGTATATGCTAAGTGGGCAGCTAAGGTTCCCGGTCAGAGCGAGTACAACGTTGCTTTTGATCTCGGATACGAGGGCACTGCTCCCGCAGGTATCACTACCGTAGGCGGCAAGCTCGTATTCGGTGCAGACTATGCAGAGCCCGTACGCGAGGGCTACACCTTCGCAGGCTGGTACGCGAGTGTGTACGAGGACGGCAGCAAGCTTACATATGCAGTTACCGAAGGTTCGGCTATTACTGCTAATACCACACTGTACGCTGTATGGAACGAGAACGGCGCGAAGCTTAACGCTCCCGCGGTTACCATAAACGGCAACACCGTTTCCTGGAGCCCCGTTTCCGGCGTGCAGAGCTATAAAATCACCGTAGAGAACGAGGACGGCGTTGTTAAGACCGAGAACATCGGTGCTACAAGCTACACCTTCGACTTTACTGCCGGCAAGGCAGGCGATTACACTGTTACCGTTGAGGCTATCGGTGCTTCCGAGAGCGCTACCGCGGTAAGATATTACAGAAATAAGGCACTTGACAGAGTTTCTGATTTCAGCGTTGTCGGAACGTCTCTTATCTTCGGCTCTGTTAACAATGCAGAAAAGTACCTTATCACCGTAGATTGCGGCAACCCCGAGCACAACCACACGAACTTTGACAACGGTAAGTCTACCGTGTTCAACTTTGCTAACTGCTCTATGCAGAAGGAAGGTATCACCTTCACCGTAGTTGCTGTTGCAAACGGTATGGCAAGCTCTGTTCCCGCATCCTACAACTACGTGCTTAACCTCGACAGCATTGATTCTCTTGTATTTGACGAGGCTACACAGACCTTCAACTGGTCCGCAGTTCCCGGCGCAGAGAAGTATATCGTTACCGTAGTTTGCGGCAACCATACTCACAGCATTATCGACAACGGCACAAGCACCAGCTTCTCCGTTAAGAACTGCTCCGGCAACATTTCCGTTTCCGTATATCCCGCAACCAACGGATACAACTCCCCCGAGGCTACCACCTCTGCTTACACCAAGCTTGTACCTGCAACTCCCGAGAATCTTACGGTTAACAATATGACCGTTAGCTGGGATGCGGTAGAGGGCGTTGATTCCTACGTTGTTACCGTTGACGGCAAGCCCTACACCGTAGAGGGTGCTACCACCTTTGAGCTTGCTGATTCCGGCATCTCCTTCGCACAGGGCAACAAGTACAGCATCACCGTATCCGCTGTAAGCGGCTCTGATATCTCTGCAGAGAGTGATGCGGTTACCGTTACTTACCTCACTATGGGTAACGTTTACTACTACAACAAGACCGTAACTTGGGCTCCCGTAGCAGGCGTTAACAAGTTTGAGGTTCAGATAAACGGCGGCGAGAGCATTACCGTAACCGGTACTAACTCCCTTCAGATCGTTCTTACAAACGAGGGCATTAACACCATTAAGGTAAGAACCGCAGACTACGCAAACGGCGAATGGGCTACCGTAACCGTTATGGCTTACAAGGTAACCTATGAATCCCGTTCTGCAGGCGGCTTTGTTACCGAGTATCTTGCAAACGGCGATACTATGGCGCTTCCCACCGACTTTACCGTTAACGGCTACGACTTCACCGGTTGGTACAACACTCCCGGCGCAGCAAACGGCAACGGTGCGGCTTACGGATCTACCGTATTCAACGGCAGCGGTGCTATCACTCTTTACGCAAACTGGACTCCCAAGACCTATAACATTGAGATTGCAGGTATTGACGAGAGCATGAGCGGTGCAGCGAGCGGCGACAAGTTCGGCGCTACCTACACCAAGGGCTATACCCTTCCCGTTCTTACCACCAGCGATATCATCAACTCCAGCTTCGCAGGCTGGTTCACAGGCCCCGGTGGAACCGGTACTAAGCTTACCGACCACAAGGGTAACTCCATCGCAGATTATTCTACTATCGGCGATTCCTTCGCATACCCCTACTTCACCTCCGGTATGATCTTCGTTGCTCAGGATGACGGCACCTATGCTGTTACCCAGGGTAAGGATATCGATATCATTCCCGAGATCACTATTCCCGTAGAGTATAACGGACTTCCCGTTACTACCATTCTTGAAAACGGCTTCTATAACTGCGACAGCATGGTTGAGATCAACGTTCCCGATACGATCACTCTTATCGGTGCAGGCGCGTTCAACAGCTGTGACGCTCTTAAGAACATCAACGTTTACGCTGTAGAGACCGAGACTCCTCACGAGACTATCTACTCCTCTGTTGACGGTATCCTTCTTTACACCGATAACACCTCCGGAGTAACCTACCTTGAGCTCTATCCCAGAGCAAAGACAGGTGCAGGTACCGTTCCCGAAGAGGTTGACGTTATCCGTAACAAGGCATTCTACTATGCAAAGCTTTCCTCTATCACCAT
>JAZRLU010000422.1:0-1564 GCA_045647045.1 Eubacteriales bacterium | reverse complement strand
GTCTTGGCTCCGCGGTGTGTGACGTGCTTTGTGCGGAGTGTCCCGTGCCCGTTATCAAGGTAGGCGTAAACGATCAGTTTGGCAGAAGCGGCAAGGTTCCCGAGCTGCTTGAAATATACGGTCTTACCGCGGATGCGATCGCAAATGCGGCAAGAGCTGCAGTTTCCAAAAAGAAATAATAGTGCCAAAGCCCGAAAAAGGCGGTTTTTCTTCGTGAAAATGACAGAAAAACCGCCTTTGTTTTGTAATAAATATAAAAAATATAAAAATTTAAATATTTTTATCAAAAAGGTGTTTACAAAATCAGCTTTTTGAGGTAAAATATAAGGCGAAAAAAGTATGGGGGATTTTTAAATGTCGGACAAGAAAAGCAAAAGAATTTTGTTGAAGCTTTCCGGTGAGGCACTTTCGGGCGCCGGCGCGGGAATATATGATAACAGCTTTGTCGACAGCGTGGCTGCTGTGCTTTGCGATACCGTGCGTGACGGATATGAGCTTGCTATCGTTGTAGGCGCGGGCAATATATGGCGCGGCAGATCCGGCGGCGAGATGGACAGAACGGATGCAGACCGTATGGGTATGCTTGCAACCGTTATAAACGCTATCTGCCTTAAGGACGCTATAAACAGGGCAGGCGGTGAGGCTCACGTTCTCAGCGCAGTTCCTATGTCACCCTTCGCAGAAAATTATACCGCAGAGGCGGCGCGTGCTTACCTTGAGCGCGGCGCGGTGGTTATATTCGGTGCAGGTCTCGGTATTCCGTTCCTTTCAACCGATACAACAGGTGCGGTAAGAGCAGCGGAGATCGGTGCGGATGCTATGCTTATGGCAAAGAACGTTGACTACATATACACAGCCGATCCGAGGATCGACAAAAATGCAAGAAAGCTTGAAAGCGTTAAGGCATCCGAGGTGCTTGCGCTTGGTCTTAAGGCAATAGATGCTACGGCTACGGCATTCTGCCTTTCATCCGGTATGCCGATACGTGTGTTCGGCTTAAAGGATCCCGAGGATATCAAAAAAGCGGTACGCGGCGAGTGTGTCGGTACTGTTGTAATACCCGAATAAGAATAATTTCAAAGGAGATATAAAAATGAAGCTTGATACTAAAGAATACGAGTCCAAAATGCAAAAGACTATAGCTACCTATAAGGAGAATCTTTCTACCATCAGAGCAGGTAAGGCTAATCCCGACGTGCTTAAGAAGATCGAGGTAGATTACTACGGATCTCCCACAGCTATATCCTCTATCGCAGAGATAAAGGTTACCGATGCAAGAACCATCACCATCACCGCTTGGGATAAGAGCGCGATGAAGGGCATTGAGAAGGCTATTCTCACCTCCGATCTTGGCATTCATCCCCAGAACGACGGTGCGTGCATCCGTCTTACCTTCCCCCCTATGACCGAGGATCGCCGTCGCGAGCTTTCTAAGCAGATTGCAAAGATGGGCGAGGATGCTAAGGTTGCTATCCGTAACATCAGACGCGATGCCAACGATAAGGTAAAGGCTCTTAAGAAAAATTCCGATATGACCGAGGACGAGGCAAAGGCAAGCGATAAG
>JAZRLU010000421.1:0-2200 GCA_045647045.1 Eubacteriales bacterium | reverse complement strand
TGTTATCTATATCTACGAGCTTGCCGTCCTCTCCGACGGTATGTACGGGATAGGCGTATTGCGCGGCAACGTAGCTGCCGTCTTCAAGGCGGAAGTGCTTGGCACTTTCCTCGCGCAGCTCGGTAGCCTCGTATGCCACGCCCTTGTATGAATATATATCCGGAGCCTCAACCGCGGCAGGCTCTGCCGCGGTTGCACCGCCATCACCCGAAAGGGATGCTATGGCATCCGCTACCTCACCGTATATTACGGTGGGGATTGCATAAAAACACAGAAGGAGAGTAAGAAGGCAGGATATTGCCTTAACGTGCATTTTACTGTTGCGAATGAAACTAACAATGCCTTTTGCTGTTTTTTTCATAGGTTTTCTCCTTTTAAATTTATTATAGGGATTTACCATTCACTTATAAAATACATTGAAAATGAAGCAAATTCTTCAAAATTTCCGTTTTTTTAAAAAAATAAAAATAAATTCCGCGTTTTGCACAAGCAAAATGCGTTTTCTTGGTAGAAGATGCACAAAACAGGGAGCTGGAGTGATAAAAAAGAGAGGCTGTCTTGTGTAACAGTCTCTCTTAAATATTCGTTATGCTTCTTCGGGATTTTCAACGGTAAGCTTAAGCTCTGCTTTTCCGAGAACAAAGTCCTTTGTAACAGTTACCTTTTTAAGCCCTTTAATAGAGGGAATATCAAACATCGGCTTTATCATAAGATCCTCAATTATGGATCTTAAGCCGCGCGCACCGGTTTTTCTTTCGGTTGCAAGCCTTGCGATCTCCGCAAAGGCATCATCCTCAAATTCAAGCTCAACACCGTCAAGCGAAAGCAGCTTCTGATACTGCTTGTAAACGGCATTTTTAGGCTCCTTAAGGATGCGTACAAGCGCTTCCTCGTCAAGATTATTAAGCGTTACGATAATGGGAAGTCTGCCCACAAGCTCGGGAATAAGACCGTATTTTACAACGTCGTGCGCGATAACGTCCTTGTATACGCCGCGCTCAACCTTCTCACGCTTGGTAACCTTTTCAGTACCGAAGCCGATAAGCTGATTTCCGCTTCTTTGGTCTATTATGTCCTCAATACCGTCAAATGCACCGCCGCAGATAAACAGTATATTTTTCGTGTTTATCTGTATAAATTCCTGGTTGGGATGCTTTCTGCCGCCCTGCGGAGGCACGTTTGCAACCGTACCCTCAAGTATCTTAAGCAGTGCCTGCTGTACGCCCTCACCCGATACGTCACGCGTGATAGAGCGGTTTTCTCCCTTACGTGCGATCTTGTCTATCTCGTCGATGTAGATAATTCCGTACTCTGCGCGCTTTACGTCATAATCCGCAGCCTGAATAAGGCGCAAAAGAATGTTCTCAACGTCCTCGCCAACGTAGCCCGCCTCGGTAAGCGTTGTTGCATCCGTGATCGCAAAGGGTACCTTAAAGGTTTTTGCAAGTATTTGCGCAATATAGGTCTTACCTACGCCGGTAGGGCCAAGCAAAAGCACGTTGGATTTCTGTATCTCAACCTCGTCAAGCTCGCCTTCAGCGTCTTTGGCGTTCTTTTTGTGGCTGTTTTTTGCCTCTTGCTCTAAAAGCAATATGCGCTTGTAGTGGTTGTATACCGCAACGGAAAGGGCTACCTTTGCCTCATCCTGACCGATAACGTATGCATCGAGCATGGTCTTGATATCTTGGGGGCGGGGAATAGTTGCAAAGTCAAGACCGCTTGCCGCCTCATTACCCTCATCAAGTGCATCGGTAAGGTTTCTTTCGTCAAGGAAATCCGCAAACATCATAGTGCAGCTCTCGCATATATAGCTGCTTGAATCTCTTGATGGGATCAAGACCGCAACTTCATTTTCGCTTCTGCCGCAAAATGAGCATCTGCGCAATTCGTCAAACGTCTTTGGAGCCATATTAAACTTCCTTTTCGGTGATCACTTTATCGATAAGGCCGTATGCCATAGCCTCGTCAGCCGTCATAAAGTTATCGCGCTCGGTATCGTGCTCAATAACCTCAAGGGGCTTACCGGTCTGCTTTGCAAGCAGGGAATTAAGCTTTGCCTTGATCCTGATGATACGGTCTGCGTGGATCTTGATATCGGTTGCCTGACCCTGCATACCGCCAAGGGGCTGGTGGATCATAACCTCCGCATTGGGAAGTGCAAATCTCTTGCCGGGTGTGCCGGAGCTGAGAAGGAATGCAC
>JAZRLU010000420.1:0-3470 GCA_045647045.1 Eubacteriales bacterium | reverse complement strand
TTTTGATGGAACGGTCTATCTGAACGGTGATTTTAAGTTTATGTGCCCCAATACGGCAGAAACAAGCAGCGTAATATTGATTGACGAAAACGGCGGCATTCATCCTATTGCCTACAATACCGTGATAGACTCTTATTCTCTTTGCGACGGTAAATATACCGTTGTTGAGTCGGATAAATACGGCAATGAGATAGAATACAGCGTGGTAATAGACCGTACTGCGCCAAGCGTACATATTACTACCGATAGCGGCGTTATAGAAATAGAGAACGGAAAGACTTATACTGCATCCCGCTTTTCTGTAAGCACCCTTTCGGATGCGCTTGATCCGTATGCGCTTGTATGTGTGGATAATACGGATTTTGCACTCACAAATGAGCTTCCCGGCGATATATACGGCGAGCGCGGAAGGTATTTCATCAAGGCTTATGACAGAAACGGTAACGCAGTGCGTTGTACGGTAAATATCGAGAGGGAAGAGCAGATCTATAAAAGAAGCGACAGCGACTCCGCGGTGTTTATCAGCCTTTTGAACGGCTACTCTGCGCAGGGCTTAAAAATAAACGGAACGGTTACCGATCTTAACGGCGGCGGTGACGTAAAGCTTGATAAATCAGCGGAGCTGCAGGATGCAAGGATCAGCGTAAAAAGCAGCACGGGTGAGGAGTTCACAGTAAGAATAGAGATACCTCCGATACAAGCAAACGCACTCGATGAGCGCGGCGGCATCAGCACCGCCGCGGTGATATATATCGTTATGGCTGCGCTGACCGTATCATCTGTCACGGCAGGTGTGATCCTTATATGCATAGGACGAAGAAGGAGGTGGCATTAAGATGGAAAAAATAGGTGCTGTAATTATTTCTGTGGGACTTGTTATTTCCATTTTGATCGGTATTATTGCCGGGGTGTTTATAAACGGCGTAAATCCTACTTATGACGAATCGGACAACCCCTACCTCGGTTATTTTGATGAGATTGAAAAAACGGACTATATCGGCTTGAAGAACAACCCAAGCCTCTATGGCTTTGAGTATGCTCCGTTTGTGGATAACAGCAACGTAGCTCACCGTGTGGAATATACATCATCCGAGCTTTTTGGGCTTCAGTCCTATAGCGTGCTTGGAAACAAGATATCGTACGAGATCCTCAGCGGTAGTGATATAGTAGCAAACGTTTATCTCAACGGTCGCAAGGTATATAGCGGAGCTTATTTCAACGGAGATACGCTTTTGGATATGGCATTTTCGGCTGATAATAAGATAAGCTATATGTACGGAGAAAACGGTGCATCGGTTGCCGCACTTGTAAACGGCGGTACGCTCGCATCCCATTTTAATGAAAACGGTAGGCTTTCTTCTGTAGAGATCAACGGTGAAACGGATAAAAGCCTTACGTATTTTGATACTCTGCTTACCGAGGAAACTGCAGGATCGAAAAAATATACCTATTCATACAGCAGCAGCGGTGCTCTTATTTATACAGGCAGCGATAGTGTGAGTGCCGAATGCACTGACACACAGATAACGGTAAGCTACGGCGGCAGCGAATACAAATACGTGTTCGGCTATAATTATAACGGTACAAGCTACGTTACAGATATCTTTAAAAACGGAGAGCTTTTGTCAAGCTATTGCTACCTTAACGGTAAGGTAGCCGCTAAAACCGAGGGCGGTAATGAATATATCTACGTGCTTGATAGCTTCGGTAATTACGTGGGTGCTTGTGTTAACGGTAGCTTTTATCTGTTCGTTTTTGACGGTGCGGGTAACCTTTATTCTATCCTTTCGGAGCACGGTGAGACGGTTGCCTTTATCGATTCAAACTCCTACGGCAGATACAGTGTTATCACATCCGATGATCTGCTTCTCGGAAATTGCGTGATATACGGCAATTCCGTTACCGATACCGATACGGGATTTCAATGTGTCGCAGGCGGCATAGTAATGCCCTCGTGCAGCAAAAAGATAAGTCTTAACGGCACACTTGAGGCTATTTGTGCCGGCGATCTGTTCCCCGGAACGCGCACGGTAAATTCTATCGGCAAGTTGCCCGCAATGCTCTTGTTTGAGGAAATGGTTATAGACGATGTGATAACTAAGTTTTCATCCTACGGTCTTTCCATGGCACCTTACGTGAGCATTAAAAACGGCAACGGCGATACACGTATGACAGCGGATATATATACCTTGGACTATTCGGATGCAAACGGCGATATTCAGAACGTTATAAACGGCAATCAGGCATACAAGATCTTATATGCAGGAAACGATACCCTGTATAGTGAGGCAGCAGCTGCGTTTTCAGACGTATTTGCAGACGAGTCAGGTATCCGTGCCGATTATTACGGTGAGTATGCAACAAAAGCGGGCAGCCTCAAATTTAACGGTCAGCTGATCTATCTTGGCTATCTTGTTACCTACACGTCGGACGGTAACGGTATTATAAAATATTCGTTTTCCGAAAACGATCCGAAAAACTACCGCGTATGGAACAACGTATATAACTACGATACGCGCGCATACGCGAATTATGCAGAGGTTACCTTCGTGCCCTCGCTTTGGGATTATACAACTATTATCCCCGGCTTGAATACGGAGCAGTACAGCATTATCGATACAACCCTTAAGGATTACGTTGTCAATATAGAGAGCGTAGCCGTAAAACAGACGTTAGAGTACATCGATTACGCGTATTCAAGCACAGAGGTGCTTAACGGTATCGGTGATACCTTAAGTCTTTTTGACGGTATCACAGAGGATCAGATGCTTACTCTTACAAGCAGCGGAGATATAACCGTAAAGTATCTGCCATTCTTTGATTCACCAAGCACGGCGAGAAATCTTATAAGGATCGGTACTACCGTGGCGGCATTCGTTGTTGTTGGCGTAATTGCTTGCTCCGTGCCGGGCTGTCAGTTCCTTATCCCGATCGTTGCGGGTGCGGCAAAGGGTGCGGTAGCAGGTGCTTTGGGCAGTATTGCCTATACCACGATAACTACGGTTATATTCGAGGACTGGACACAGTGGGATAGCTTTGACTGGCAGACCAAGGGCAGAGATATGTTTAACAGCGCAACCAATGAGTTCGTTACCGGTGCTATAGAGGGCGTAGGCAACGAGATCATTGACAGTATCAAGGGCGCTGCGATCAATAAGTACGTTTCAAAAACCAAAAAGGAAAGCCTCATAAGGCTTGAGGCGGATTATCCCGCATTCCTGCGCGGTGACAGTATGCAGGCGGCAATGGAGTATGATACGTATAAGCTCTCTATCTATAGCGCAACTCTCTTTGATCAGGCAGGCGGCGCAGAGTATATTATTAACAGCCGCAACACCTCGTTGATGGAAGAGGTGATGGATGAGATCGTTGACGAGGCGGCGGAGGACTTTATAAAATCAAAGCTCGTTGAGCGGGAGGGCGCAAATGGATAAACAAAAGATATTTAGCCGTATTTGCACGGTAATATG
>JAZRLU010000419.1:0-1258 GCA_045647045.1 Eubacteriales bacterium | reverse complement strand
GCAAAGCACCATGGGGTGAGACTTGTTTGCGGTGAGCATATCGAAGTAACGCGCCGCCTCTACAACGGTATTGTATATCTCGTTATAGATCTCACGGGGCATACCGATAAATGCTTTGGGATCTGCGTAGAATACAGGCTTGCCGTCCTCTGTTAAAACGAAGGGCACCTGCATATCGGGATACTTCTCTACTATATCAAGCGCCTCATAGTAGTTCATATCTATGATATCCTTCGTTTTGAAGGTCTCGCCGAAATACTGATTCATAGTACGGCGCGCATAGGACATCTGCGATGCAACGCTGGACTTATCGGAGAATACCGAGGATGCAAGGGGAAGTGCCGAATCAGCCGCACGTACAAGGTCGGAAAGATCCTTCTTTACTACAGAGGGGCTGAGCTTTGCCGCCTGCGACTCGGTTTCGCAAGCAAGAAGCATTACGAAATCGCGAAGCTCATCGGGCAGCTTATTGTATACCTCCGAGAGTGCGGCAAGCTTTTCGGATGCAAGCATCACGCGCTTACCTTCCTCAAGAAGGGTTGCTATCATATTTACTATCGTAAGAGTTTTACCCGTTCCGGGAGGGCCCTTGATAATAAGGGATTCACCTGCAAGAACGCGGCGTATCATATCCTCCTGCACCCTATCCGTAGGAAGGATGAACGAGGGAATACCGTCATATTCACGGCGGGGAGGAATATTTCCGTCAAGGCTCTCTGTAAAGAGGCGCTGAACGAGGGGATGAGAATATACCCTCTCCTTATTGCGCTTGATATCGTAGTACATACAGATCTCATCGTGATCGTACTGCGATATTGCTACGGTATTTCTGTCAAATTCAAAAACGCTGTCACGCTCTGTGCCGCGGCAGGTGCGGATAAACTGCTCTACCGCATCAAAGTACTCCTTACCGTCACCAAGCTTTGCAAGATCAACGGGGGTATCAAAATCGGTTACGTCACCTGCGTGGCTGGGGAAGCCGCGGAGCATAGACTCGCCGTATACCTGGCGCATCTTTGCTATAAAGCAGGGGTTAACGTAAATATCCTCGTCTACAAACTCTATCGCAATAGGGCTTGTTGCAACGCTTCTGATAAGGCGTATGGGGAAGATAAGGAAGGGCGTTTGCACTACCTTTGTTTCGTCCTTGGAAACAACCATCTTCCACGAAACCGTTCCCACAGAGAGGAACAGAGGGTTATTACCCGTAAGGTCTACCTCACGGTAAACAGCCTTTATGTATTTAAGTCGGATCGTA
>JAZRLU010000418.1:0-2762 GCA_045647045.1 Eubacteriales bacterium | reverse complement strand
AAGACCCGCTTGGCCTCCGACTTTGTCGCGCTTGTTTGCCGCAGCCGTTGTATACGTGCCTCTGTGGAATTCAAGATAAAGCTCGCCAACCCACCTAGGTGTATAGCCTATCCTGCCGGAATTTTCAAGGAACTCGCGCTCGCAGTCTGCCATATAGTCCGCAATAGGCTTGCTTACGGCAACGGGTAAGCCGGGCAATCCGCGCATAAGGCGGCGCAGGTACTCAAGCATATCCTTGGTAGGTCCTCCGCCACCGTCACCAAAGCCGTAGGTATTAAGAGCGGTGCTGGTGTGCGCCTTTTGCGATTGGCGGCTAAACGTTCCGTAAATAAAATCGGGGTTGTTGTTTCCAACGTAGGTTGCCGTGCGGCGCGGCTTCTCTCCAACACGCAAGGACTGCCCCGTGATGAATGAGGAGAATATTTCAGTACCGTCAATACCGCGCCACATAAAGTTATCGTAGGGCATAGTATTGGTATCGTTCCAGCTTATTTTCGAGGTAATAAAGTAATCCACGCCGGATTTTTTAAGTATCTGCGGCAGGGCGGCACTGTAGCCGAAAACATCGGGCAGGAACAAAACGCGGCAATCCGTGCCAAACTGATCCTTAAAGTATTTCTTTCCGTACAGTATCTGCCTTACAAGGCTCTCTCCGCTTGCAAGATTGCAATCGCATTCAACAAACATTGCGCCCTCGGGCTCCCATCTGCCCTCCTTGGCAAGCGCCTTTACCTCGTCCATCTTCTCGGGCGAGCCCTCTGCAAGATATCTGTAAAGCTCCGGCTGGGAAAGCATAAATCTGTATTCGGGATAGCGCTTCATAAGCGAGGTAACCGTTGATGCGGATGCCTGGATCTTATCTTTCGTTACGCTTCTGTCCCACAGCCATTCAACGTCAATATGCGTGTGACCTACGCAGTTTACCGTAGGCTTTCCCTCAGTAGAGCAAAGTGCGCCGTAATATTCCCTTTGTATAAACTCTCTTGCCGCGCTTACAGAGGCAAAGAACTCATCCGATCCGGGTGCGCGCAGATCGATCATATCCGCACACTGTATAAGCACTCTTAAGCCCGTAGCAAAATCAATGCCGTCCTTTTGGTATACGTTCTTCAGCGTATCGTAGGGTACAAGCATATCGTAGTAAAGCGCCTCGCACTCCCTATGTATCTTAACCACTCTGTGCGCTATATCAACGTCCCTTCCGTCCGCTGTGAAAACGTAGTTATAAAGCTCGTAATCACGCCCACCCTCAATGGGGATAATACGGTGATTTACGTCTATACCCTGCGCCATATAGCCGTTAAGATAAACTATACATTGGGGCTGCTTTGCATCCCATCCGCGGCATTGCGGATCTACGGAAAGATAGTAATCAAAATCTCCCTCGTTCTCATTTACGGAAAAGCTGCCCTTTATCCAGTAATGCCTATCAGGGCCCGCAAGCCTGCCAAGCGGCGCGTATGTACCCTCTGGCGGTGTGTTGGAGCTTTTAAATCCGCTTTCGGTAAAAGTAAGCCCCTCGATGCGCGCAAAAGAATATTGCATGGCATCTTTTAGTGCTTCAAGAGTCATTCTTATTTTATTAAGTGATTTTTCCATAAGATCACCTCCGTTTTTCATAATTTAATTTTATCATATAGCCTATTGAAAATCTATCAATATTGTGATATACTAAAAAAGCAAACACTTATATTATAGAATGACTTGAAATTTTGATAAAAAGTGTACTATTGTGATATTGGAGGATATATGGCAAAGCTTCTTGAGGCGGTGCGATTTGTTGATATGAGCACCGGCTGCTCATATCGCTACGTAACAAGCGATACCGAATATTTCAGAGAGCATACTCACGATTATTACGAAATATTCATTATGCTTGACGGAAATGCCATGCACAAAATAAACGGCGAAACAGTACCGCTTACGGCAGGGGATGCGGTCTTTGTCCGCGCAAGCGATACGCACGATTACCGTGCGGTCGGTATGGAGTTTTCATTTTTAAACCTCACCTTTACAAGGGAAACGCTGGAGTGCGTTTTTGCCTTTCTTGGTGAAGGCTATGCAAGCTCCGCCCTTATGCGCTCGCGCCTCTCGCCGTCCGTGCATATGTCGGCATCTCAGCGCACGATGCTCATGCGCGAAATGGAAAAGATAACGGCTATATCTCCGGAGGGCACGGCAGAGCGGCGCACCGCGCTTCGCGTTTTGCTGATAAAGCTTTTTTCAGACGTTTTTTCCGCCTTTGAGGGTGAGGCAGGGCAGGTGCCCGAGTGGCTTTCCAAGCTCGTTATCACAATGCAAAGCGACCTTTCGTTTACAGACGGTATATCGCGTATGGTAGAGCTTTCCGGCAAAAGCCGCGAGCATCTTACAAGATCCGTAAAAAAATATCTCGGAAAAACACCAAGCGAATTTATAAACGAGCTGCGTCTTAATTACGTTGCAAATATGCTGCGCGGCTCGGATAGAAAAATACTTGATATAATTATGGATGCGGGCTTCAATTCCTTAAGCTACGCATCGGCAATCTTCGCAAGGGAATACGGAATGAGTATGTCAAAATACAGGGAACGGAGTATTAAGGAAAATGAGAATAGATAAGCTTTTGTCCGAGCTTGGTATAGCAACAAGGAAGGAAAGCGCCGCCGCAGCGCGCAGGGGCGGTATAACCGTAAATGAAAGGGTGGTTAAGGATGCATCCGTGCACGTAGATCCGGATCGCGATACCGTTACCTATCTTGGCAGAACGGTAAGCTACGATA
>JAZRLU010000417.1:0-1365 GCA_045647045.1 Eubacteriales bacterium | reverse complement strand
TATCGTTTAGAATACCTTGCGGCTACGAACAAAGCTTTCATCTGCTTGAAACAAGTGGAAGATGAATTCTCGTCGGCTTGTAGCCTCCTCCATGAATTGACGGTAAACCGTCATGTATTGAAACTTTGTTTCATGAATTCTCGCGCTATGTGCTCCATTGGATGAATTGCAACCCCCAATGCGCCGCAGCGCAATTCATGCCGCAGGCAATTCATGAACTCTCGGTTCAATTCATCGGGCCGCGAGGTTGCAATTCATTGCGCCATATAGGCGCTCCGCAATTCATTGCGCCCTATGGGCGCTTGCGCTCCATAGCTCTGCTCTGCCTATGCGCTTTCGCAAAAAGACAAAAAACGACTACTTAAACATATGAAAATGGCGAGAAATAAGAGGCGTGTTTTTGCTACAATAAATATGTAACAGACTGCTCGGTAAGCGTGGTGTTTTTACGGTAATACCGTGCTGCCGAATATTGAAAGCGAGGTATGATATGAATTATTACGTAGGCTGCGACCTTGGTACGTCCTCGATGAAGCTTTTGCTCATTGACGGCAAAGGTGCTGTAATTGCATCCGTATCAAAGGAGTATGCGGTAAGCTATCCTATGCCGGGATGGAGCGAGCAGGATGCAGAGATCTATTACGATGCGTTTATGTCCTTGATGCCGAAGCTGCTTGAGGGCAAGGATGCTTCCTGCGTGCGCGGTATAGGCGTTGCAGGGCAAATGCACGGGCTTGTTGCCTTGGATAAGTGCGGCAATCCCTTGCGCCCCGTTATACTTTGGAACGATGGCAGAACTCAGGCACAATCCGATAGGCTTAACCGTGATCTCGGCACAGAAAAGCTTATTGAATACACCGCAAATATATCCTATGCGGGATTTACCTTGCCAAAGCTTTTGTGGATGCGTGAAAACGAGCCCGAGCTTTTTGCAAAAATTCACAGCATCCTTTTGCCAAAGGATTATCTCAATTACCGCCTTACGGGCGTTATGAGCACCGATCCATCCGATGCTTCGGGAATGCTGTTATATAATGTAAAGGACAAAAAATGGTCACCCGAAATGCTTGCCATAGCAGGCATTCGTGAAAATATGCTGCCCAACGTAAGCGAGAGTAGCGAGATAGTTGGCAAGCTTTTGCCAAGCGTTGCCGATGCCCTCGGCTTATCGCGCGAGGTGTTCGTTATTGCGGGCGCAGGCGATAATGCCGCGGCGGCAATAGGTACTGCAACCGTTGGTAACGGTAAATGTAATATATCCCTCGGTACTTCGGGCACGGTATTTATATCGTCGGATAGCTTTACCGCGCCAAAGGATGCCGCGCTTCATTCATTCGCACATGCAGACGGCGGATATCACCTTAT
>JAZRLU010000416.1:0-3775 GCA_045647045.1 Eubacteriales bacterium | reverse complement strand
AAGACAATTAGGGGCTACAACTCCTTGGCTCACAGAACGACATGGCTACGATCCGACTTTCCGTGGCTTGCATATACGCCGGGGCCTATAAGACCGTGCTTTATATCAGCGCCCGTGCGTAGCGTTGCCTCAACGTCCGAGCCGTACATAGGATAAACGTCTACCGCGTAATCAACGCCTGCACGCTTTGCCGCATCGATAAGCGCGCCTACGATCTCATAGCTGTAAGGTCCGCCCGAATCCTTTGCGCATATGGAAACCTGACGCTCGGTGCAACAAAGCCCCTCGCCAACGCAGCCCATATCAACGCTGATCGCCTCGGTAACACCTTCGGGAAGCGCAAGGCTGCCGCCGTGACCAACCTCTTCATAAACGGTAACGTAGGCGTAAAGATGGCGGCAGGGAGTAAGATTCTCTTCCTTAATATATTTTGCAAGTGCAAGGAGTATTCCTACGGAAAGCTTATCGTCAAGGAAGCGGGACTTTATATAGCCCGTATCGGTTACCTTGGTTCGCGGATCAAAGGCTATGATATCGCCAACCTCTATACCGAGAGCGCGAGCGCCTTCCTCATCAGAAACGTCGGCATCAAGAAGCACCTCGGTTGAGGTAAAGCTGCGCTTGGTATCCGCATACTCGGCATTTACGTGCACCGAGGCGTTTTCAAGCTGAAGCGTGCCCTCGATAACCGCGCCGCCGCGAGTGTATACTCGCACGTTTTCGCACTCGCCGTTCTCTGCCCTCATACCGCCGAGGGGAGCTATGCGAAGCCTGCCCGAGGATTTGATCTGCGCCACCATACCGCCAAGAGTATCGGTGTGGGCAAGAAGGGCAAGCCCGTCTCCCTCGCCGCCGAGGTCAACTCCTACCGCGCCCTTGTTTGTAAACCATACTTTACATCCGAGCTTTTCGAACTCATTATACACCCAATTTGCGGCGTTTTTTGTGTAACCCGTGGGGCTATCTATGGAAAGCAGGGCGGTTGCATAGTTAACGGCACTGCTTGTGCAGTTATCGGAAAGGTATGCCTGCGTGTCAATTTTTGCTTGCATCGTTTTATATCGTCTCCTTTATTTTTTCGTTGATCTTTTCACGTATAAACAGAAGGTCATCCGCCGTATGAGGCGCACCTGTGAAGGCTATTTTGCCGCGGGAAAGAACTATCTCTCTTACCGCCTCTTTACCTATCATAGATTCAAGAAGCTTTGCCGCGCACATATCCGCAATACCGCTTTTAAACACCTTAAGGCGCAGGGAGGGTGAAGCACCGTTTTCGGTAGGATAAACCGAGTAGGCATCACCTGCGGGGAAGCCGCGGTCGGCATCGGTTATAAGATAGGGATCGATAGCCCTTTTGGAAAGTCTTGAATAGTAGAAGTTGTATCCCCATTGCAAAAATCCGCGGATGTTCTCGATATACATTTCAAGCCCTATGATCCTTGTACGTGCAGAGGGCATAGCCATAAATCGGTTTGCAAGGTTGCGATTTCCCTGACTGCAACAATAGTAGCACCAAAGCTCGTTTATGCCCTTGCCAAGGAATTTTTCTATCTGCGAGGTTGCAACAACGGGCGTTTCTACGCTGCCGGTAAGATAAAACTCATAGCTGCCGATGGCATCCATTTTCTTAAATTCCTTAAGGCGCGGTGCCATAAACTCGTAAATGCGAGTGTATCTTTCGGCGTGTGCCTGCCCCGGCTCGTCTGAAATGTGGAAATATATCTTGTCCTTACTCCAATTTGCTTTAAGAAAAGCGCAAAGGGCGGGTAAAAGCTGATCAAGGAAGGAGAGATAATCTGCGCCAAGAGAGTCTGTATGCCAGCCGAATTTCTTAACACGTTCCCCGCCCTCGGTAACAATTATCTTGGGTGCATGCTCTGCGCCCCACTGAGTAAAGAGGTGGGATATCTCTATATATTCCATACCGCATTCACGGGCAAGATCAAGCCAACGCGAAAGGCGGTCAAAGCCGAAGGTATACGTGCCGCTTTCGTCACAAGCTACGTCTACAAGCTGCACTGTTGGGCGCTCTGCCCCCACCTCCGTGTCAAGCGGCGGAGTGAAAACGGGGGTAAGTATCATATTGATGCCGTGCTCACGGGCGGTGCGCATATATGCACCGATAAGCTCCCAATGGCGCTCGGAAAACACCTCGCAGCCGTGGTAGGTTGCTATACAGTCCGAATGGAACCAGTTTGTTATCGGTATATCCGCATCGGGAAGGCGCACGCCTATGATATCAAGCTCAAAGGTGCTTGTGCCGACGGGCTTTCCGTTACATATAAGCTCTATCACTATCTTGTGCTTGCCTGCAAGGGCGGGATCGTTTACCTTTACACATACCCAAAGGTTATGATAATAATCGCAGCTTACGTTGAGCGTGCCCTCTGTCGGAACAAGCACGTCGGGGATAAGTGCCGGGGCGTGTGTAATATAATCATCATCACAGATGCCGGGGAAATGCGGCGTTACAACGGGCACGGCGTGTACAGTGTACACCTTTATGCACTCTGCGATATCGCTTACAACAGAAAGGCTGACCACTCCCAAGCCTTCGCCGCCGCGTACCGCTATCTGGTAGCAATACTCCTCGCCAAGCAGGGCGGTAGCCGACGTTATCTGCGGTGCGGTAATATCCGTACCGGGAATAAGCTTTTCAAGAGATGAGACTGTTTTGACCGAAAATTCTGACATTTCAACATTCTCCTTTTTTGCTCTTTTCTTACGAGAGCATTATAGCATATCGTGCCATTTTTTTCAATTACCGACACAAAAGTTTTGGTATTTTGGCATTTTAACGAATTTTTGCGGTCAAAGTATACAAAATTTCTACCACTAAAAACCAAATTTCTTTTAAAAAAGGTGTTGATTTGCGCAAAAAAAAGTGCTAAACTAAATACGTAAAAATTTTTTTATTAATGAAGGAGATCCTATGCAGACCAACGTACGTCCCGAAAGCTTTACCCGTATCACCACGGAAGCGCTCGCCAAGCCCTTTATTGACGAGCAGATCGAAAGCATCCGCAAGACAGTAGGTGACAAGAAGGTGCTTCTTGCCCTTTCCGGCGGAGTTGACTCCTCTGTTGTTGCAGCACTTCTTATTAAGGCTATAGGCAAGCAGCTTGTATGCGTTCACGTAAACCACGGACTTATGCGCAAAAACGAATCCGAGGCTGTGCTTGAAATATTCGGCAAGAATATGGAGGCAAACCTTATATACGTAGATGCCACAGACCGTTTCCTTGACAAGCTTGCAGGCGTTAGCGATCCCGAGCGCAAGAGAAAGATCATCGGTAAGGAGTTTATTGATGTATTTGCCGAGGAGGCAAGACGCCTTGACGGTATCGACTTCCTTGCACAGGGTACTATCTATCCCGATATTCTTGAATCCAAGAGCGGTGTTAAGTCTCACCACAATGACGGTGGCTTGCCCGAGGATCTTAAGTTTGAGCTCGTTGAGCCCATAAAGCTCCTTTACAAGGATGAGGTTCGCGTAGTTGGAGAGGCGCTTGGTCTTCCCCACGCTATGGTATACCGCCAGCCCTTCCCCGGCCCCGGTCTCGGCGTTCGTTGCCTTGGTGCTATCACCCGTGACCGCCTTGAGGCGCTCCGCGAGGCTGATGCTATTCTCCGCGAGGAGTTTGACAAGTGCGGTCTTGCAGAGAAGGTATGGCAGTACTTTATCGCTATCCCCGATACCAAGAGTGTAGGTGTACGTGACGGCAAGCGTTACGAGGGATGGCCTGCAATCATCCGTGCGGTGAATAAGTCGGAT
>JAZRLU010000415.1:0-7471 GCA_045647045.1 Eubacteriales bacterium | reverse complement strand
CCTTCTGGAGAGACTTCTACCGCGATTTCGCAGGTGAGAAGGCGTTCCTTATGGGTATTTCCTCATCTCAGATACATCAGCTTGAGATTGTTTCCGAGCGTATCGTTTATCCTATGGAGCCCTCCGAGATCGTAGTTAATATCGGTCACAACGATCTTCATCACGGCTCGCTTACAGTAGCGCAGTTTGTTGAAAGACTCACAGCGCTTTTGAACGAGTATCACGAAAGACTCCCCGAGGCTAAGATCTACTTTATGGGCGTTGCACCCAAGAAGGCTGCGGAGACAAATGAAGATCGCTTCGTTTCCTCATTTGAGAAGGTACCTGCAGCAAATGCAGCAATAAAGGCACTTGCAGATGAGCTTGATTGGCTCTATTACGTTGATACCTCAAGCATATTCTACAGCAACGGCGAAAATCTTGTAAACGAGAAAATGTATCCCGATAACGATGCCTCCCACCCCAGCCTTATAAGCTATGATCTTATGAAGCTTGCTCTTGATAAGGTAAGAGGAGTAGAGCAGGATGACGTGATCTATATCAACAACCTTGATAACAGCGTCGGCGTTAACGCGGCAGGAAAGAACTTCACCGATGCAAACGGCAATCCGCTTACCTCTGATTTTGCAATGAGCGGAACGCTCGTTATCACTCAGCTTGTTAAAAATAACGGCCACCTTCAGTTCAGATTCGGCGCAGGCCCCGATTGCAGATTCGTTCTTTGGGATCAGAGCAATGACGGTGTCTTCGGTGCAGGATATATATGCAACGGCAGTGTAAGCGATAAGTCCGCAGGCGTTAAGCTTTACGATGCAAACGAGGGACTTACCGTAAACTGGACCGTCATTCTTAAGGATGGCGTTGCATATTGGTATATCAACGGTCAGCTTGTTCAGACTATTACCAATCTCAACCTTCAGTATTTCAACATCGGCGCACAGCGTATCAATGCAGTTCTTTATGACATTGAGCTTAACGTAAAGGCTGAAAACGAGGCTGCTTACAATGCGCACGTAGCTCGCTATGCGGATAACGTTGTTAACTTTGAAACGTACGGCTACGGTTCTACCGTAACCAATAAGGTATTCACCGATGCAAGCGGCAATGCACTTACCGATAACTATATCATTAAGGGCAAGCTTAATATCAGCGATTTCCCCAAGGATAACGTATACATTCAGTTCCGCTTCGGCTCAAAGTACAGATTCCTTCTTTGGGATAGCGATAACGACGGCAAGCTTGGCGCAGGCTATACCGAAAACGGCACTCACGTAAGTGATAAGGCAGACGGTATTACTCTTTACGATGCAAAGAACGGTCTTACCCTTGATTGGGCTGTCGTTGTAAACAACGGCATTGCATACTGGTATATAAACGGCGAGCTTGAAAAGAAGTTCTCCGCACCCGTTATCGAATCGTTCACCATAGGCGTAGTAGAGATGAACGTTATGTTCTACGATATCGAGCTTTACGTAAAGGCTGAAAACGAGGCTGCTTACAGTGAGGAGCTGGCAAATTATAAGAGAGGCGAAAGCGTAAATATCGAGAAGTACGGTCAGGACGGAGATATAACCGCGAGCGGCAAGACCTTTACCGATGCATCGGGCAAGGCGCTTACCGATAACTATATCGTTAAGGGCACTCTTAATATTACCAGAAGCAGCAACAACGCGCACCTTCAGTTCCGTGTTGGCTCGGGCTGCAGATTCCTTCTTTGGGATAGCAACAGTGACGGCGTTTTCGGCGCAGGCTATATGTTCGGCACTAATGCAAGCGATAAGACCGCAGGCGTTAAGCTTTACGATGCAAAGAACGGTCTTACCCTTGATTGGGCTATCGTTGTAAACAACGGCGTTGCATATTGGTTCATCGGTGACGAGCTTGTTCAAACGATCGAATCCCCCAAGCTTGACTCCTTCAATATAGGCGCTCTTCAGATGGACGTACTCGTGTCCAATATTGAGATCTGCGCAAAGTCCGAGGGTGTTGACCTTTATTACACCGAGCTTGCAACCTACTTTGATAACACTCTTAATATTCAGATGTACGGTCAGAACGGCGATATCAGCGCAAGCGGCAAGACCTTCACCGATGCAAGCGGCAACGCACTTAAAAACAATTACGTTATAAGAGGCACGATGGATATCACCGCAGTAAGCATGAGCAATGCGCACTTCCAGTTCCGCTTTGGCTCAGGCTGCAGATTCCTTCTTTGGGACAGTAACAGTGACGGCGTATTCGGAGTTGGCTACAGCTACAACGGCAACGTAAACGATACCACCGAGGGCGCTAAGCTCATTGATGCAAAGAACGGCACTACCCTTGAGTGGGCTATCGTTGTAAACGAGGGCGTGGCATACTGGTACATCAATGGCGAGCTTGTACAGAAGTTCGATTCTCCCAAGCTTGAGCTCTTTAACGTAGGCGCTCTTCAGATGAACGTTTTCCTCTCTGATATAGAGCTTTACGTAAAGGCTGAAAATGCAGATGCTTACAATGCCGTATTGTCTGAGTATCTCGGATAAGCGCAAGGAGGTATATTATGAAAAAATATCAGGCTCCCGAAATGGAGCTCGTAGAATTGAATATCGATATCATCACCACCTCGAAGGAAGGTACGGAGACTACTCCTTATCCCGAAAACGGCGGAATATGGGATCTTGATATCGGATAAAGCAAAAAGAACGCAGCAGAGCAATCTGCTGCGTTCTTTATTTCAATGAATTGCAACCTATCGGCTGCATGAATTGAGCAAGCGCCCGTGGGCGCAATGAATTACAACTTAACCGCCCGATGAATTGAGCTAAAGCTCATGAATTGCCTTCGGCATGAATTGCGCTGCGGCGCATAAGTGGTTGCAATTCATGCAATGGAGCAAGGTTTGCGCAGCAAACTGCGAGAATTCATGAAACGGAGTTTCAATTCATGACGGCAACGCCGTCAATTCATGGAGCACATCGCGCGAGAATTCATCACCTCGCCGAGGCTTTTATCTGCTTTAGCGAGTGCCGCTATATTTCAAACTTATACGACAGTGAGGCGAGGCAATAGTCCGGTGCTGTTTCACAGCGCAAAATGCGCGGGCCGAGGTTGGCAAGGATTATGCCTGCATCTGCGGCGGCAAGGGCTTCCGCTTCGGAAAAGCCGCCTTCGGAGCCAACGATAACGGATACGGTGGCAGGAGGCGTGTCAAATCCGTCAAGTATTTCCTTTAGGGAGCGCGTGCCGCTTCCCTCGTAGCAGAATATCGGAAGCTCGGCACTCCTTGCCTCGGCTATAGCCTCATCAAAGGAGAGGGGAAGGGTAACCTCCGGCAGAGCTCCCCTGCCGCATTGCTTTGCGGCCTCCTCTGCTATGCGGCACAGGCGCGCGGTGCGCTCCTTTGCCTTTTCCGCCTTTGGGCGCTTGATGCAACGTGAGGACTCAAAGGGCACGATCTTGCGGCATCCAAGCTCTACGGATTTTTGTATAACCGTTTCAAGCTTATCCGATTTTGGGTAAGCCATATAAAGCGTAAGTGCATAAGGTGGCTCGGAAAGGCAGGGTCGTGTATCGGTTACGTGGCACTCGCATTCCTCGTCGCGTATTCTTGCAAGCGTACACTCGTATTCTGTGCCGCTGCCGTCTGCCACGGTAACAGAGTCTCCCACCGCCATACGAAGCGAGCGCGCTATGTGGCGTGCATCGTCACCCGTGATAAATATCACGCCGTCGGCTACCGCCGTGGGGGTAACAAAAAATCTCGGCATATCACTCTCTCCCTATCATAAGCGCAACCCAGTCGTTTTCATACTCGGTGCGCAACACGGTATAGCCCGCATCGCGTGCCGCGGTTATCACCTCGTCCGCACGTTCACGCACAATACCTGAAAGTATTATCGGTGCGGTGGGGGCAAGAAAGGTGTGCACGTCGGGAAGCATACGTATGATTATATCGGCAACTATGTTCGCAACGCAAACGGTATAGCCGCCATTTATATGCTTAACGCCGTAAAGCAGGTCAGACGTATCCGTCTCAATGTTGTTGCAACCGGAGGCAAGCGCATTTTCGCGCGCAACCTTTACCGCAACGGGGTCGATATCGTAGGCGTTAACGCTCGCCGCGCCAAGCTTTGCCGCGGCAATGGAGAGTATGCCGGAGCCGCAGCCAACGTCAAGCACACGATCAGCCGTGCCTACAACGTCCTGCATTATCTTCATAACAAGTCTTGTGGTTTCGTGTGTACCCGTGCCGAATGCCATACCGGGATCAATACGGATAACAACCTCGCCCTCGCTCTCGGTATAGTCCTCCCAAGCGGGTACTACGGTTATCCTTCCTAAGGGTATGGGTTTGAAGTATTTCTTCCAAGAGTCCGCCCAGTTTTCCTCCTCAAGCCCCTCAAGCATACGCTCGTAAGGGATGCCGAGCGATGTGAGCTTCGCATCTATAAATTCAATATACTGTGCAAGATTCTTTTCCTCTGGCACAAAGATAGATATTGCGGCGTGCTCACGGTCGGCGTTGAGTATCGCATCGTCAACAAGCTCGCCGTACATGCCGTTAAGCGAAAAATCGCTGTAATCCTCGATCATAAGCCCGTTGTCAAGCATACTTATCACGGATGCCGCCCTATCTGTGTCCGCCACCCTTACCTTAACCGTTAATTTTGTCCAGCTTCCTGCCATTTCAGCTCACCGGCAAGCCTGCGCGCCTGCCTCTCATCCTTTCTTATTTGCATAACAAGCTCATCCGCCGAGGAAAAGCTCATTTCTTCACGAATATATTCAATAAACGAGATCCTTATCTCGCACTCGTAAACGTCACCCGAAAAATCAAGAATAAAGGTCTCCGAGTGCAGCTCGCGCTCGCCAAGGGTGGGGCACGTGCCAACGTTTGTAAGCGCAGGGTACTCCTTGCCGCCGATGCTTGCCACGGTAAAGTAAACGCCGCGCTTCGGTAAAAGCTTATCATCGCCCGGGGTGATATTAGCGGTAGGTATGCCCATACCCGTGCCAAGCCCAAGCCCGTGTGAGATCCTGCCGCTTATATAGTAGGGCTTGCCAAGCAGCCGCGCCGCACCGCGCACGTTGCCCGAAAGCAGCTCCCCTTTTATGCGAGAGGACGAAACGGGTGCGCCAAGCAGGGTGTATTCACCTATGCATATATACTCGCATCCAAGAGCCGAAAGTAGATTGCCAAGCAGCTCTGCATTTCCCACAGCACCCTTGCCAAAGCGGAAATTATAGCCTGAAACCGCTACACGGGTGCACATTAAGCCCACAAGGATATCCGAAACAAAGCGCTCTGCGGGAACGTTCCGCACGGCGGCAAAGTCGCAGATAACGGCAACGTCTATTCCAAGAGCTTCAAGCTCGCAAAGCCTCTCCTCATCCGTAAACAGGCGGCCGCCTGCCTTAAAGCCGCCACCCGTGCCGCAAAACGTAAACACGGCAGAGGTAAGCTTGTGTGAGTGGGCAAGAGCTACGGTCTTTTCCAAAAGCTCTCTGTGCGCAAGATGCACGCCGTCAAAAAATCCAAGCGCCGTTACCGTGCCGCCACGGCAGCACGAAAGTGCAGCGCTCTGTGCTACCGCATCCCAATCGTGAACGTATATTTTTTCCACGGCCTTACCTCCTGCCTCTTTTTTCCTCTCCTATTATACCGAAAAGCGCGGTGAATGTCAAGGCAAAGCGCCACTTTTTGCCCTACCTTGGTACTAAACGGGCGTTTTTTTAGCGTTATGAATAAGTTTCGCACGTTTGTAGAAAAATATTTGACAAAATTATTTAAGTATGTTACAATGTAAAAAGAGGGATTTTTCCCGAAAAACGAAAGGATTCGGTTAATTATGAAGCTTAATTACAAGCGCACTATACTGGTAGGCTTTGCCTTCTTCCTTATCAGTGCATTCTGGCAGGCGTACGATGCGATCGTTCCGCTTATTCTTACAAACAAGTTTGAGATGGGTCAGACCTGGTCGGGCCTTATTATGTCTCTTGACAACATCTTCGCGGTAATACTTTTGCCTATTTTCGGATCTCTTTCCGATAAGACCAAAACAAGATTCGGAAAAAGAACGCCCTATATAGTTTGCGGCTGTATACTCGCATCCGTTTTCATTTCCATGCTTGGCATAGTGAGCAGTCTCGTTGGATTTATAATTCTGCTTCTTATGTGCTTGCTTTCCATGGCTGTATTCCGCTCCCCTGCGGTTGCACTTATGCCTGACGTAACGCTTAAGCCCCTTCGTTCCAAGGGTAATGCGATCATCAACCTTATGGGTACTGCGGGCGGTATGCTCGTGCTCGGCCTCAGCATCCTCTTTAAAACAAGCGAGCCAGGCAAGACGGATTTCGTTAATTATCTTTTCGTCGTAGGCTACGTTATGCTTATATCGCTCATCGTATTCCTCCTTACCGTTAAGGAGCCGCTTTGGAGCAAAGAGGCAGAGCGCGAGAACGAGAAGCTTGATCTTGAGGCGGCGCAGAATGCCGCTGTAGAGGAAAAGAAGGAGATATCCGAGACTCGCAAGCTTACAAAGTCCGAGCTTATCTCGCTTATCCTTATCCTTGCATCGGTTGCTCTCTGGTATATCGGCTACAATGCCGTTACCTCCAAGTATTCCGTATATGCTACTGAGGTTCTTAAGGTTCCCTACGATAAAACCCTTTTGATAGCGCAGGGCGCGGCTATTATTTCCTATATTCCCGTTGGTATCGTTGCATCCAAGCTTGGCAGAAAAAAGACCATCCTTGCAGGTGTTGCAATGCTTACAACCGCATTCTTTGCCGCATCCTTCATTAAGGAGGGCTCTCCTAATATCGTTATGTACGTTCTTTTCAGCCTTGCGGGTATTGGTTGGGCTACAATTAACGTAAACTCCTTCCCGATGGTTGTTGAGCTTGCAAAGAACGGTGACGTAGGTAAGTATACCGGCTATTATTACACCGCATCTATGGCGGCGCAGATCGTTACCCCCATATTCTCCGGCTTCCTTGTGGATACAGTTGGCTGGTGGATATTCTTCCCCTACGCGGCATTCTTCGCAGCACTTGCGTTTGTTACAATGTCCTTTGTAAAGCACGGTGACGCAAAGCCCGAGGCGCAGGGCGCACTTGAGAGCCTCGGCGGTGCAGACGATTGAGGAAAATAAAATGACGGCACTTTATATAATTCTTGCCGCCGTTCTCGCAACCGTATTTTTGTGGCTTTTTCTTATCTCTCCCGGCTCTGTTAAGGGTATGGAGAAATACAAGAACGTAAAGTACGCTCACAGGGGTTTGCACGGCACGGTAGGCAGTGACGAGCCCGCTGCAGAAAACTCGCTTACCGCCTTTGCGCGCGCTGTGGATGCCGGCTTTGGCATCGAGCTTGACGTAAGGCTTACAAAGGACGGCGAGGTGGTAGTGTTCCACGATGCAACGCTTGACCGTGTTACAAACGGTAGCGGTAAGGTGATAGATCATACAAGTCGGATCGTAGCCATGT
>JAZRLU010000414.1:0-5338 GCA_045647045.1 Eubacteriales bacterium | reverse complement strand
CCTAAGACCGCTTGGCCTCCGACTTGGCTCCGTGCAGGTTGCCGTACCTCCGGAATGTGCTTTGCCTCGCTCTATATAATCGCATCCGTCTCTTTGACATTTATACATATGCATCGAAGCGTTGGAGATATATGCCATATCGTGCCCCTGCTCGGCGCAGATATCCTGTACGTCATTTCTATCGAAGTTACACGATACCAAACAAACACAACAAATAAAAATCGTTAAAAGTAAAAATGCTTTTTTCATATTTTTCCTACACTTATGATGTTATTGATCTATTATTTCCAATATTATTTCCGCCTCAACTATAGTTGTTTCCAACACTCTATTCCACCTTGTAGCGAGCACCAAATAATAGGATTGGGCTGTCGTTGCTTGCATCTCACCCGAGCTATTATCGTATAAAAACAAACCACTATACAAATATGAAGCCGTTGGGTCTAATAGATATGCTTCTGCATAATCGTTTGTATTTAATGTCATTATAATTTTCACGTTTCCGTTTTCATTTTCATCAAATTCTGCTAACATTGCTCTGTCAACAATCCAGACCTTTGCGGGTGTAGAAACATCAAAGTACTCATAATTGGGGAAATAATTTGTTATTTGATTATAGTTTACAATAGGCGCAGAATTATCAAAATATGCATCTGCCAACGTAATTGAGAGGCGAATAGGATCTGATGTGCCTAGGGTTATTTTTAAGTAATACTGCCCTGATGTAAAATTGTACTGGAAAAACGAATTATTATATCCACTTCCCGTATATCCATATCCTACAAAGCCTTGTGTCGTGCCATATAACACATTGCGATTAGCATCTAAAAGCTGTAGTTTCACTCGATCCGAACTTCCAGCGCCGAAAGTTTGAATTATACGCAGCCCGGTTTGTTCAATCGAAAGCGGAATAAAATAAGCTCTGTTTGCTTGAAAATCTTCAAGCATTGTTTCGTAATAATCATCATTTGACCCCAACAGGATCATATCACTCGGTGTAACACGATTGTCGGGAAGCAACGTAGCACTTGCCGGCATTGCAAAAATCGAAAAAGCCGATATGATAACTGCCATAATAATTGTTAAACTAAAAACTGTTTTTTTCATTTTACTACTCCTTTTCTATTGTATGAAAATGTTTGTTTTTGATCATCGACCGCTTTTATGCTCCATTTTTTTGCGGTGTGGAGCTTAAATAGCGACGTAGGAGTATATCTCCTTTACAGCGTTTTTTTGTTCTCATATATCCACCCTAAAAGCACAATTATAAAAAGGCGCAGACCGAGGGCATTTGCCCGACACGGTCTACGCCTTATTGTGCACGCGGCGGTTGCCGCCGAGCCCTTTTTATTTGATTATATCACCGTTTTGGTGTTGTGTCAAGTGAAATTTGCAAGTTTTTTCGAAAAAGTTTTATTTTTCAAAAACGCTCTTAAGTATCAAACGGGGGAATATATGCGACACTCGCAGATGCCGCATCCTGCACAAAGGCGTTTGTTACGCCGATGCGCTCGGCATAAGCGCAAAGCTCGCGGTACTCGGATGCCGTTACACGGCGGTCAAGCGGCGAGGGCATCTTTGGCATTGGCGTATACTGCGACATAAGGGATATATAAATACCGTTTCCGTAGGTATCGTAAAGGTATCTTACGTTAAGCTTTGCCTCGGCAAGATGCCCCGGCAAAAGCAGAATACGCACTATAGTACCGCGGCGCATAATGCCGCTGCTATCCAAGACGGGGGCGCCGGTTGATAAAACCATTTGCGCTATGGCGGCGCGTGAGACCTCCGGCAGGCTCGGCGCGTGCGAGTAGCTTGCCGCGGTGCTGCTTTTATAATATTTAAGATCGGGTAGGTAGATATCAACCGTGCCCGAAAGCGCCTTTACCGTTTCCACCGTATCAAGCGTGCCGGTGTTGTATACTATCGGCAACGTAAGACCTGCCGCGCGTGCCTTTGCGACGGTTTCTATAACGGACGGCGCGTAGTGCGTGGGGGTAACGAAATTTATATTATGCGCACCCTGCCGCTCGAGATCAAGAAGCCTTTCTGCAAGTGCCGATACGGTTATTTCCGTGCCGCACTCACCGCGGCTGATCTCACGGTTTTGGCAATAGATGCAGCCAAGGGAGCAGCCCGAGAAAAAGACCGTGCCCGAGCCGCGAGTGCCCGATATCGGCGGCTCCTCCCACATATGAAGCCCAATGCGGCTTACAAACATTTTATCACTCATTTTGCAATATCCGCGCTCTCCCGCGGTGCGATCCACACCGCACGCCCTATTGCAAAGCTTACAGGATTTATACATAAGTTACCAATCTTTCTTATTGACAAGCGCATATCCGTATGATATAATGAATTATACGGTATGCGACAAAAAACAACTTATTTTTACAAAATGCGGAGGTGTACTATGACGGGAAAAAGAGAAGGATACATAAGCTGGGACGAATATTTTATGGGAGTTGCGCTGCTTGCCGCAGAGCGATCCAAGGACCCCAGCACGCAGGTAGGCGCTTGCATTGTTGACGAAAATAACAGAATACTCTCCACAGGCTATAACGGATTCCCCCGCGGCTGCTCCGACGATATATTCCCCTGGAACAGAAACGAGGAGGACGGTGAGACCAAGTACCCCTTCGTTGTACACGCAGAGCTTAACGCGATACTTAATACAAGAGGCAAATCTCTTGTAGGATCGCGCGTTTACGTAGGTCTTTTCCCCTGCCACGAATGTGCAAAGGCTATTATTCAGGCAGGAATAAAGGAGGTTGTTTACCTTTCCGATAAGTACAGAAGCACCCCCTCGGATGCTAACTCGCGCCGCATGCTTGCATCTGCAGGCGTAAAGATCACGAAGCTTGCTACCGAGAGAAAAAGTATAGTTCTTAACTTTGATATCAACGATTAAGCGTAAAGTAAATAGCCGCCGAGGTTGCCGTGATTGGTGCCCCGGCGGTTTTTATTTATGAAAAATATTTTTTGATCTCATCAAGCGTTGCACAGAACGTGCCCTGTGCCATAGGTGGCTTGCCGCCGCCCTTGCCCGAAAGCGCGGCATTTGCATCACTGACAAGCGCACGGAACTCGGCGCCCGTGGTTTTGGAGGAAAGCACGTATCTGTACGCGCCCTCTTCCCCCGATATTACGGCAAGAGTGCCGCCGACACGGTCCCCCGCGAGGGATAAAAGCAGGCGCTTGCCCTCTTCATCAAGACTATTTGTAAACACAACGAAGCTGCCCTGCGTTTGCGGAACGGAGGCTGCAAGCGCTGCTGCAAGCTCACGCCTTACGGCAGAAAGCGTACGCCTTGTGCCCTCGCCGTTTTCCATAAGGAGCGTAAGCGCCGACGAAAGGTCGGTTACCGGGGCGCAAAGCGCGTGCGATACCGCGTGCGCCTGTCCGAAAACGCGCGCTACGTATTCATAAGCGGCGCTGCCTGCAAGCATCGTTATACGGCTGCCGCCGCGGTGCTTTACCGCCGTGACAAGCTTTATCATTCCTATCTCGCCCGTATATGCAACGTGGGGCGCACAGCAAGCACAGCTATCTATATCTCCTATATTGACTATTCTTACGTTTTCTTCAAGCTCTAACTTTGAGCGGTAGGTAAGCATCGGCAGCTCTGCCGCCGTGGGGAAATATGCAACAACGGGAAGATTTGCTCTTACCGCGGCATTTGCAAGGCGCTCCGCCTCGTCAAGCTGGCTGTGCGTAAGAGGCTGTGAAACGTCGAAGGTAACCTCATCGTCACCAAGATGGAAGCCCGTGTTATCTACACCGAAAAGGCGGTGCATTATGCCGCAAAGAATATGCTCTGCCGTGTGATGGCGCATTTTTTCAAGGCGCAAGTCAAAGTCAAGCACGCCCTCTACACACTCTCCAACCGCAAGGGGCTTATCCGTAATATGCACAAGGATATCGCCCTCCTCGCGCACGTCTATAACACGCGCGCCGCCGAGAGTGCCCGTATCAGCCTTCTGACCGCCCGCCTCGGGGAAAAACGCACTCCTATCCACCACCGTGCGATAAACGTCACCGTCCTGCTCCGAGGATATGACGGTAGCGGAAAACTCCTTTATATATGCATCATTATAATACAGTCTTTCGGTTTTCATAAAAGCCCTCCGTATAAGCATTCCATACCCTTAATATCGAAAAGTGACCACGGATATTCGTCCGTAGGCGGTAGCTCATCCGCCTTTATTTCTTTACCGAAAAGCTTGAAATCAAGGCGCGAGGCAAAGAGCGAGGGGGTGCGCACCTTTGTATCTCTGCTGCCGTATTTTTTATCGCCCACAAGGGGGTTAGCGCGCGAGGCAAGCTGAACTCTTATCTGATGAAATCTGCCCGTTTCAAGCCTTACCGCAACAAGGCTCATACCGTCACGCTCCGCAAGCACCGCAAGATTTAATGCAGCCGCCTTTGCGCCCTTGCGCTCGCTTTTTACGCAATACGCCTTTTTTGCCGCGCTATCCTTGTATATAAAGTCGGTAAGCCTGCCCTCCTTCGGTCTGCCGTGGCACACGGCAAGATATATCTTACCTATGCCCTCCCCCGATACAAGTGCACAAAGAGCCGCGGCGGCAGCCTTTGTCCTTGCAAAGGCGATAAGACCGCCTACCGTGCGGTCAAGCCTGTGCACAAGATACACCTCGCCGCTCTCACCCATAGCAGAAAGCGCCTCCGAAGCCGCCGTGAGTGCATCACGCGCCCCCGTTGGATCGGGCTGGCTTGGCATACCCACGGGCTTTTTTACTATTAAAACGTCAGCATCCTTATATATTATTGCAATATCCTGCTGCATTTTGTCCCCCGATAGATTTTGATACAATATTTTAGCATATTTTTTGACCTTTTGCAATACGGGGCGCTAAAATATACGCACAAAAATAAGCTGCCCCACGGCATAGCGCCTTGTGGGACAGCTTTTCTGTTTTATTTTAAGTCCGGTGCTGAAGCGGTATTACCGTCACCGCTGTGGGGACGGGCGGTTTTTACCTTTACCGCCTTGCCGCCGGTGAGGACGAGCATTTTAACGGCAGGGAGGCTAAAGGAGTTTGCAAGCACTACAAGCGGCTTATCAATAACGCCGCGTGCAAGCACCTTTACGCTGCCGCAATCGGCGCTTATGAGTCCGCGCGCCTTCATTGCGTTGATATCGACCGTATCACCCGGCGCAAAGGCTTGCGAAAGGGTGTCTACGTTTATAATGCCGCGGCGCATACCGCGCGATGCCACGCTTTGCCCTTCATCGGTAACGAGGGTGCGCGCGGTGCTGTCGGTTATAAGCTCGTTTGCGTGTGCCTCGTCTACCGAAAGGAGTGTATCGAGCACG
>JAZRLU010000413.1:0-2297 GCA_045647045.1 Eubacteriales bacterium | reverse complement strand
GCGTGTCGGAATGTATGGTACCGTCTGCCGCTACAAGGATAACGTCCTGGCGCGTAGTGCCCGAATTTTCATTTGCGCCGTAGCGCACGTAATCGCGGTGATTGTAGTCATATACGCGCACAAGACTGTCTGCATCAAGATAAGGCACAAGCCAAGGAAGTGAGGTGGTGCTCTTGTTTATCGAAATATCGCAGGTTTTAGCAAGCTCCTCCAGCTCTGTGGTGCCAACGGTTACGTATCCAACGTCACGCTGAACGCTGAAAACGCCGCCGCTTTTGGTGGCAAACACACCGTCTCCCCTATCGTCGATAATAAACTTTGCCGTTCCGAACTCCACGCTTGTGCGGATGGGAATGGGGCTTGGGCACACGTTAAGATAGTAAACGGCGCCATCCTCTGCATATACGGTCTGACCGCCGCGATTAGCATAGCTGTGTGCCGCATAGATCGCTTCGTAATCATCGGTAATACCGTCACCCACCGCGCCAAAGTCTTTATAGCGAACCTCGCGCACGTCGCGACTGTACATAATATCAGCAGGGATATTAATATCAAGTCCGAGCGAGAGCACGTTCTTTTGCATAAACTCAAGGAAGCCGTCCTCAAGCGCGTTTACGTACTCGGATTCAAATACCAAATTATTGCCTTCAACGATCACCCTGAAGCCGCCTTCACCCGCATTATCGGTGTATCTTAAGATGATAGCGTATTCGGGGTCGGCAGGCATATCATCAACACTTGCGGTGATAAGATATCCCGTTTTATCGAAAAGATCATCACAAAACGTGTCAAGCGAGATGCTGTATTCCTTTTTATATCCCGCAAGATCAACAAATATTGTATAAAGGGAAAGATCGTTGCCGTTTATACTCACCGAGCTTACCTTGTACTCCGTGGGCATAAAATTATAAAGCTTTGCACTTACGGAGGAATCGACGAGCTCTACAGTACTGTCGGTCATTCCAAGATAGGAATTGCAGAACAGATCAAATGCCTCGTTTGTTTTTTGAGGCGTGCCGCCTGCTATTACTATCCTGTTGCCTACCGCCTTGATAACGTATCCGCGGTTACCTATCTCGGTACGCAGCACAGAGCAATCCGAGCCGCGGAAGCGAGCTCCTATACCTACTATTACCTCGCAATCACGAACGTCATCGGCGCGCATATCGCCAACACGGTCATCAATCTCAACGCCGAGCATACGCATGCGCGATACGATCTTATCTATATTCCTTATTGTATCCGAGCCTGCCTGCGCGGTGCTTACGAAACGAAAATTAGCCTTTCCGTTTGTAATAAGATCTATCATCTCCTCTGCCGGCTCTTCGGGCGTTGCATCGTCAGGCGGCGTATTATCATCTACCCCTCCCGGCACGTCATCCTTAGGCGGAAAGAGAGCTGCGCAAGATGCAAGAGTAAATATTGCCAGAATCGTTATTATCAACAATAGCGCTTTCTTCATTCGTTTTCTCCAAGCTTTTATTCTTTGATGATAGGCATTGCTGCGAAGTGCCACGCAATTGCCGTATGAGCATACAAAAAGCGCTTTCATATTTCTCAATGTGCTTTCTGTAATAATATTTTCCGATATATACTAAAGCCGGATTTGTGGGAAATTTGCAGGATGCAAGCTGAATAGCTATTGCTATCACAAAAAGATTACCAATAAAAATCCGTTCTGCCTTTATTTCTCGCACAAAAACATTCCTTCGATTATAGTATATCAAATAATGCCTGCCAAGTCAAGAAAAAAAGATATTGTAATTGTGAACAATTACAAAAGAGCTATCCAAAGCTTACGCCGGGATAGCCCTTTTTCAAATATTAAATTATCGCACTGCATACGTGCAAAATTCAAAAATCAAAGGCAGCTTTGAAACTGCCTTTGATTGATCAGTATTACTTTTCCTCAGTTTTATCGGTTATAATCTCAACCGAACGAAGCGTTGTGCATCCTTCGGACTGAGTGATAGGCATGGGAGTCATATTCTTGAAGGTAACGCTCTTCGTCATAACGTAGCAGTTGGAATTAGCAGGATCAAACGCCGCATTAAGAATATCGTTGAATATGCTTACGTTTGTGATACCGGACTTGAAGTTATCAACTATAATGTGCTGAGGCATATAGCAGGTGTATCCGAAGTCCCAGTTAAGATATTCCATATCGTTAGAATCGTAGCCGGAGCTTACAAGGCAGCCCGATGTATAGGTTACCGTGTAGGAGAGGGTCTGACCGTTTCTTGAATTGTATGAGTTATAGCCCTTAAGCTCGCAATTGATAAGGTGCATATCACCCT
>JAZRLU010000412.1:0-3212 GCA_045647045.1 Eubacteriales bacterium | reverse complement strand
GCTTTCCGCATTTCGGACACTTAAGATAGCGCGTTGTTCCGCGGTGCATTGCATTAAGCGCCTGCGTATAGGTAGGCACTATCTCATATTCGCAATTTTTGCACTTGTAAGCACCTACGCTTACCTCAAGCTTTAATGCATAGAAGCACGGTATTAAAAACAGAATACAAAGACCGATAATAGCTACAAGCTGCCACACGCCCTCGGGTATAAGAAATGCCGCGACCAATATGCCTGCAATCAGCGCCGTAATGCTTATGATCATAATAGTCCACATAGAGGACCAAATCATTTTGTTTTTTGTCTCTAATTGCTTTGACATATCAAGTAAAAGCTGCTCGTTTTTCTGCTTGTTGTCTTCCATATTTATTTTCTCCCCGCTTAATAATTCGTTTACGCTGATTCCAAGTATCTCGCAAAGCTGCAGCATTATCGATGAGTCGGGCAAGGATCTGCCCGTTTCCCATTTTGATACGGCACGGTTCGTAACGCTCAATTTTTCTGCCAGCTGCGCCTGAGTAAGCTTTGCATTCCGTCTTTGCTCGGCAATGAATTTTCCTATTTTGATCTGATCCATAGCATACTCCTTTCATTGCAATTATAGCATACCGTGTTACGTTAGGCAACGAACCGTTGGTTGATAGGGGAGAAAATCAACCGTTTTATGCTTTAAATATGACACGTATAGGCACTTATCCTTAAAAACATCAAGCCTATACCGTGCTTAGCTGCAAAATTTGTTGTACTATACCTTTTTATACAGGTAGCAATCTTCGTCGTGAGAATATATAAAGCCTACCGCCTGCAGGTAGGAATATATTATAAGTGAGCCAACGAATTTCATTCCGCGTGCCGAAAGATCGGCAGAAAGTGCATCGGAGATGCTGTTTGTCACCGCCCCGGTCTCATATATGATATTATCTCCAACAAACGTTTTTAAATAATTATAAAACGATCCGAACTCCCTCACTATATCGCGGAAAATTAAACTGTTATTTTTGCTCGCATGGATCTTTAGTCTGTTTCTTATGATATCCTTGTTGCAAGCCAACTCATTAAGCCTCTCTTCGCTCATTGCGCATACCGTGTCTATATCAAATCCACCGTAAGCAAGCCTGAAGCTCTCTCGCTTGTTAAGCACGCATTCCCAAGAAAGCCCCGCTTGGAAGGATTCAAGTATAAGCATCTCGTATAAGTATCCGTCGTCAAACCGAGCCTTGCACCATTCGTTATCGTGATACTCAACGTATTTTTGATTTTTTAAGTTGCACCACTTGCAACGCTTTAAATTATCCGCACTCATTTTTTCATTTCCATATACGGCAGCTCGCTAAATCCGCATTTTCTGTAAAGGCGTACCGCTCTTTCGTTTTCTTCTTCCACCTCAAGGCGGAATATACAGTCGGTGTATCTTCCCGTAATAAAATCAAAAAATTGCTTTCCAAGTCCCAATCCGCGGAACTCATCCTTGAAATACAGATCCTCTATCCAGATGCACGCCTTTCCAAATTCGGTTGAAAAGCTTTTTGCGATCATCGCATATCCTATAATTTTCTTTGATTGTTCAAACACAAATCCTTCGGCAAAGGGGTTATCGCTCACGCATGCGGTTATGTCATTTTGAAAGATCTCATCCGATCCGTTTGTAAAAACTGCAGGTGATGCGTAAAACACGCGCATCATTTCAAAAATAACGTCTCTATCCTCATCACACATATTTCTTATAACGATTTCCATATCTTTTCTCCGTTCTGCATATGTGGCATAGCTGCACAAGCCGCGCCCGCTTTTGCTTACCTCGGAACAGATCTCACGCAAAAAGCCGCTAAAACCGTATATGCTTAAGTTTTTTAAAATTCTAAAGTATTAACGGTATAATTATAGCACGTAATTGTAAAAAAGTAAATACTCTGCCGCCACAAGCCGCCCGCACTCCGATCGCCCCCTTACTTTCGTCTTGTATTTAACCTGATCGGTAAGCAGATTAAAAAGCAAGATGCAAAAATCTTATCACAGCATAAAAAAAGCCCTGCATAGCAGAGCTTTATACAATGAAATTTCGCCTTGTGAAGTGCTGCGCCAAAGCTTTTGCACCACCATCGGTCAATGAAATTCAATTATCCAAGGTCTTAAACAATACCTTTTTGTTTCTCAAAAGGTTTACACCAAGCATAAATACAATCGCGCACACCGCAGAGCCGAGAGCGGCGTTCATGATCACCGTTTCAGCCTCGGTCATTCCCTTAAACGATACAAGCATTGAGCGTTGCAAGGCGAATATCGAAACAAATGCATCCGCAAATGATATGTTTCGCAGCGTAATAAGCGCAGCTGACGTGCTATGGCGTGCTTTTATGAGCTTTACCGTCGCAAGTGTGATCTTAGTAAAGGCATAAGTTGCCATTGCTATCATAACGGTCATATGCATACCGTGCCCTCTATCTCGCACTACCGAAAGTATAACCGTTCCAACAAGCGGTATGGATAGCAGCATCAGCATCCACCCTGTAAACTTGGCAATAAAGCGCTCTTTGGCTCTTAAGCACAGCACCGCAAAGCGTACAATGCTCAAAACAAGATAATACGAGCCAAGCGTTAATAGCCACCACGAGCTTGTAATAAAGCCTGCGGCAAGATGGTATGCTGCAAATGCTATATTGAATGATAGGCTTATAATAGCGAGCTTTGATGTCCTATCCATTTACATTCCTCTCTCCCATTACGCAATCGGTAATGATCTTAATAACAGTCCCCATACCGTCAGCACAGTTATTATCAAGCCATTCCATAACAATGGCAAATATTCCGCTCAAATAGAATTTGATCACATACGTGCGCTCCTTTTCGGGAACTTGGAAGCATTCAAGAATGGGATTGAAGATATGCTCAAACATTTTGGAGTATACCTCGTTCATATTCAATGAGTTAAACCGCTTTATAGAAACCTTAAACAGGCGCTGATTATCCTTGATAAACGTTAAATATGGCACAAGATATTCCTCTGTAATAAACAAAAGCTTATCACGCTCGCAGCTTTTAAATTTCAGCGAGACGCGGTGCGCATCTACTTCGTAATATTTGAAGTGCTTGTCAATAATATAGCGTGTGGTTTCGCTTAGCAAGTCCGAGGTGTTCTCGTAGTGCAGATAAAAGGTAGAACGGTTTACCCCTGCCGTATCGCATATCTCTTTTATGGTGATATATTCAAAGTC
>JAZRLU010000411.1:0-1896 GCA_045647045.1 Eubacteriales bacterium | reverse complement strand
CTCGCGCTACGCGCTCCATTGGATGAATTGCAACCCCCAATGCGCGTGCAGCGCAATTCATGCCGAAGGCAATTCATGAACCCTTGGTTCAATTCATGCAGCCGCGAGGTTGCAATTCATTGCGCCGAATGGCGCCAAATTAGTATCCGAGCAAAATTTTGTTATTTTGCCTTTATGAAGGACACAAAAAAATGCGCTTTCGCGCGCGTGTAGATGCTTGTTTGTTTGTTTGTTTTATTTATGTTTATTATATTTTTATTATTGGGTGCAACTTTTGCCGTTTTTGTGCAAGGTTGCACTCTTTTTTACCAAACCTGATTTGCACCCCTTTTTAAAAGCCCGAGCAAAAAATTGATACTTTTGAGTGCGGGGTTAAACCTGCCTATGCCTTATCTTTGTGTAGATTGCACAAAATACGGTTTTAAAAAGTCTTGTTTTTTGGAAGCCAACTATACTTACTTTACACAAAAATTGTTGTATAATGGTGCCAAAGAAGGGGAATTGGGCGCATAGGGCGGTGCGCTATAGCCGTAACCGAGAAGAACGTAAAGGGTGAAACAACAAGCTTTGATATGAAAGGAGGGCTCAGTATGCAAAAGAACGGTACTGTTATTATAATTGAAGATTTTATGCAAAGCGAGCTTTCCTTACGCGGAACGGCGCTGCTTGTTTACGCGATCATTTGGTCGTTTTGCAAGCTTAAGGGCAGCTTTTTTGCGGCGGTTGAGTATCTTGCAAAAAGATGCCGTGCAAGCGAGCGCACCGTGCAATACGCCTTGCGCCGCCTTGAAGGGCTTGGATATATTGAGTGCCGAGGCAAGCACGAGATATTTTCTACCAATATATATGAATGCACGCGCAAACCCCTGCCGCAGGAGAATACACAGACCGAATGCGGCACACAGACGGAGTCCGAGGTATGCGGAGCACCTTGCGATAGTGCCAAGGCGGTGAAAGGGGTAAGCCCTGCGGCAAACAGGGATATCGGGGCAACGCTTGGCGGCTCTGATCTCGCAAAGGAGCTGCGCGCATTGGCGGCAAGGGCAGAAAGCAAGGACAGCTGCACACCAGTGGCTAAATCATACACGCCTGTGGCTGGAGGTGCCGACCCTGCGACGATATCACCGTGGCGCAGGATGGATGTCTTTCCCTTTGGCACAAAGATATCAAAAAGGCGCGTGGAGGTCTACGATCGCGACATTTCCGCCTATTATGAGAACTATTTTGACAACTACGGCATAGACGATCTTGTGCGCCTTACGCCGGAGCAGTACGATTTCCTTGAATCCTGGGTTGGCGAAAACACGTTAGAGTGCTACATTCTGCGCCTTGAATGCTGCCTGCGCGAAATTCCCAGCTTCCGCTCCTTCTCGCACTATAAGACTATTAAGGCGTGGATTGCGGAAGATATGGACGCGTGAGGCGCGGCAGAGCCGAGGCTCTGCAATGAAATGAATCCCGGTGGGATTCGTGAAATGCACTTCGTGCTTGAAATTCGCTTTCAGCGATTGAAATCTGCCTTTGGCAGGTGATAAGGTTAGATTTGTGGTGTTTGCCTGTGGCAAATGATGTCTCTGCCTCCATCCGGGAGGGAGGGGGACCGCATCGCGGTGGAAGGAGCTTGGCGTGCAGATCTCACTTCGTATACCTTACGGCTACGTAATCAAAGCTTTTCGCATTCTCCTTCAGTCACACATTCGCGTGCCAGCTCCCTCCCGGAGGGAGCCTTATAGAGCCCGGCGTGTAGTTATGGGTTTGTATACCTAACGTCTACGAACAAAGCTTTTTATCTGTTCGTAACTATGCAAAGATGAATTCTCGTCGGCGTGCGCCTCCTCCATGAATTGACGGCAAGCCGTCATGAATTGAAACTACGTTTCATGAATTCTCGAAGTT
>JAZRLU010000410.1:0-2227 GCA_045647045.1 Eubacteriales bacterium | reverse complement strand
ACGATCCGACTTCTCGGTCTCATCCCCATCGGGATCGGTGCCGCCCGGTTCATCTGCGGCATTATCTCTGTCAGCGTCGTTTATACTGCTGTCATAAAAAAGCAGGTTATCCTTATACAGGAAAACGTACACGTTACGGTTGCTTCTTACCCACCTTGTTATCTCCGAGGTGTCCTTTGACGAGACCTCGTTGCGCTTTACGTAATCGCGCAGATCGTAAAGATACTCCTCGTACCTCTCCATGCGCGAATCCTCGGAATTATAATCGTTTTCCACCCAGTTGATAAACAGGGTATGTATCAATAAGTATACGGTTATTCCGAGAAGCACCGCGGCAACTATCGCGGTAAGCATCCCCGCACGCAGGGAATGCACGTATTTATTCCAGATCTTTTTTACAAAATTAATCAATCTGATAGCCCTTTCCCCAAACGGTTCTTATTATCTTAGGCGTGGAGGGTGTATCCTCAAGCTTGCGGCGCAGCGTAAGCATATGCACGGTAACGGTATTGTTGGATGACGGCAGGGGCATCTCACCCCATACGGACTCATATATCTCGTTTGTGCCTACCGCCCTGCCGCGGTTTTGCGACAGATAAAGCAGCACGTCCATCTCCTTATCCCTTATATCGATGCGCTCACCGAACTTAAATACCTCGCGCGTTTCGGGGTTTACAACGATTCCGAAGCCAAGCTTTATAACGTCTGCAGAGGAATCCGACTTTGCGCCGTAGCGGTTATATCTGCGCGTAAGCGCCTCAACCTTAAGAAGCAGCTCCTTTGCGGCAAAGGGCTTTACAAGATAATCGTCTCCGCCCTTGCTGTACGCCTCCTCCTTATCGCTATCCAAGGATTTTGCGGTAAGGAAAAGCACGGGTACGTCCGAAAAATTACGTATCCTTGCCACCGCATCAACACCCGAAAGGTTAGGCATCATTATATCCATAATGCAAAGGTCTATATCCTTGTCATCCGTAAGCGCCTGCACAGCGGCATCACCGTCCTGCGCCTCCACTACCGTATAGGATTTGCTTTCAAGAAGTATACGCAGTATCTTCCTTATTTCCTTTTCATCATCGGCTACAAGTATCTTCATAGCATTCTCCTTTCGCAAAGATTGCATGCAAACAATAATATTACATTATAATTCTAACACAAAATACGCGCCAATGCAAGCATTGAGGCGAAAAATAATAATATATAACAAAAATACGGGCACGTGTGCGGTTTTTCAGCAAAAATAAGCGCTTTTTTCCGCACAAGTGCCCGATATAAAGCACGCCCGACGGTATTTTTCCGTCGGGCGCCGTTGTTTTGATATATTATGCCTCGCCTGCAAGCTTATAGGCTCTTGCGCTTTGGCAATAGATCCAGAATGCCGTAACGATGCTCTTAAGAGAGGCATCATCCGAAGCGAAAGCGTAATAGGATGCGATATGATAGGTGCCCGCCTCCGTGCCGTTTACACAGTAGGTTATCTCCTCGCACATTCTGTACGCATCAAGGGATATATCAACGGTGGTATAGGACTTACCGTCGATATCGCCGATGCCTACGGTATATTCAAGTGTCTCACTTCCCTGCATAAACGCATAAGCAGATGCGTCCGCGCCCTCGTCAAGATAGAAGCGTATCACAGGCTTATTTGCAAGAGCGTAGGTTACGCCGACAATGCCCACGGTGGGTGCTGTGGCAGAGCCCTCCTCCACAAGTTCTGCGCTATATCCTTCAAGCATACCGTCAAAATCGGTAAGGTTGGTATCCGTGAAGTAGGCGTATGCCGCCTTTACGTAGGCAAGCGTGTCAAGAATCAGCGCTTTTTCCGTATCCGATGCGGCATTTGATCCGAGAACGGATGCGGCGTATCTTGCAAGCGAGAAGGTGAAGCTGCCGGTGACGGAGGTACCGTCAAGCGCGGCGGTAACAGAAAGCGGAATGCTGCCTGCCGCCCTATAAGAATTGCGCGATACCGATACACGGTAGTAGGCTGTTCCGTCTATCTCTACGCATTCAAGCGTGCTATCGGGATCGGTGTATCTTACACCGCCGAAGGTAAATTCAACGAGGTTGTCCTTTGGAACGTATGCGTTTACCGTAAGCGAGGAATCAAACGTTACGCTCATCATAGGCAGGTAAGAGCCAAGACCTACGGGGGCAAGGGTGTAAACGGTAGTGCCCTCATTTGTATCGTCTGTCTTAACGAACTTAAGAGTGCCGCCGTTAAACG
>JAZRLU010000409.1:0-2321 GCA_045647045.1 Eubacteriales bacterium | reverse complement strand
ACCGCTTGGCCTCCGACTTGGTTCTTCCGAAAATGCAGAAAAGGCAAGCGCAGCTTATGCACTTGTTACAACAAGCACCATGACAGAGATCACAACGCTTCCCGCAGGCGTTGATAAGGTGCTTGTAAGCAAAGCTTACGTTACCGCAAGCGGCAACTACGTATTCGAGCTTAACGGCCCCGGATATGCGGCTTACTACGGTACTCCCATAAGCATCAAGGTCTCCATTTCGGCAGACGGTGCTATTATAGACTGTCTTACCACAAAGCACAGAGAAACCAAGGGCTACGGCGACAAGTGCGCTACCGAGGAATACCGTGATCAGTGGGCAGACGTTACCGCAGACGACGTTGTTATCACTGTAGAAACTCCCAGTGAGGAAGAGGTACAGATAGATAAGGACTGCACGGACGTTGGTGCAATTTCCGGTGCTACGTTCACTACTTTCGGTTATCAGCAGGCTATAAAGGCTGCTTTCACCGCATTTGAATTGCTTACGGCAGAAGGAGGTAATCAGTAATGACGAATAATAAGAAGTTAATGATCCTCCTTCGCGGTATCATTATGGAAAACCCGGTGCTTATACTTGTGCTTGGCACCTGTCCCACGCTTGCAACCTCAACGTCGGTTATATCCGCACTTTCTATGGGAATTGCGGCAACGATAGTTCTTGTTTGCTCAAACGTTGTTATATCGGCGCTCCGTAAGATAATTCCCGAAACGGTAAGAATACCTTGCTATATCGTTATTATCGCAGCCTTCGTTACTGCGGTTCAGATGCTTTTGCAGGCGTTCCTGCCTTCGATTTACGATATGCTCGGCGTTTATCTTGCCCTTATCGTAGTTAACTGTATCATTCTTGGCAGAGCAGAGATGTTCGCAAGAAAGAACTCCGTTCCCGATTCCGCTCTTGACGGACTTGGAATGGGCATCGGCTTCCTCGTTGCGCTTCTGCTTATCGCAACGATCCGTGAGGTATTCGGTGCAGGCTCGTTTGCAGGCATTGAGATCCCCTTTATGAAGAATTTTGCGATTCCCGTTCTCGTTAAGGCTCCCGGCGGATTCCTTGTATACGGTATCGTTATTGCGGTAATGAACAAGCTTACCGAAAAGAAGGGCGGAGTAAAGAGAAAGTCCTTTTCCTGCGAGGGCTGCCCCTCAAGCGCTATATGCGACAAGAGCGCTTGCGCACAGTCCTGCGCTTCCACTAATGATATTGAAAATGCCGACGTAAAGGAGGATGCTGAAAATGCTTAAAGAGTTGATCCTTATTCTCATGGCGGGCGTTCTTGTTAATAACTACGTTCTCCAGCAGTTCCTTGGCATCTGCCCCTTCCTCGGCGTATCCAAAAAGTTTGATCAGGCATCAGGTATGGGTATCGCGGTAACCTTCGTTATGCTTTGCGCTACCGCCGCAACCTGGCCTATCTACACCTACGCGCTCGTTCCTCTCGGTCTTGAATATCTTCAGACCATCGTGTTTATCCTTGTAATAGCGGCTCTCGTTCAGTTTGTAGAGATCATTCTTAAGAAGTTCATACCCAAGCTCTATAAGTCTCTTGGCGTATATCTTCCTCTTATAACCACAAACTGTGCGGTTCTCGGCGTTACTCTTAACAATATCATCGCAGGCTACAACTTTGTTGAGTCTATGATATCCTCTCTCGGCGTAGGTCTTGGATTCCTGCTTGCAATGGTTCTTTTCGCAGGTGTTCGCTCCAGAATGGAGAACATCCCCGCGCCCAAGGCATTCAAGGGAATTCCCATCACACTTGTTGCAGCTTCTATCGTAGCCCTTGCTTTCTTCGGATTCTCGGGCGTGGTAGAGAACCTGCTTGCTTAAGGAGGGTATGATATGTTAGAAATTCTCATTCCCGTAGTTATTCTTTTCGGAATAGCATTGGTATGCGCGGTTCTTTTGACCGTAGCAAACAAATATTTCGGCATTAAAGAGGATGAAACGGCTGTTGCCATCAGAGATTGCCTTCCCGGTGCCAATTGCGGTGCGTGCGGTTATTCCGGCTGTGACGGATATGCAAAGGCGCTTGCCGATAAAGAGACCGCAGAAACCAACCTCTGCGTTCCCGGCGGTGACGGTACTGCTAAAGCGATCGCGGCTATTCTCGGCGTTGAGTCGGCAGACGTTGTAGAGAAGGTAGCTTACGTTGCCTGCAACGGAACCTGCGATGCCGTAAAGAGAAAGTATGACTATCAGGGTACAAAGACCTGCCGCAATGCCAATATGGCTTACAGTGGTGATAAATTCTGTAATTTTGCCTGCCTCGGATATGGAGACTGTGCTGCGGTTTGTCCGCAGAATG
>JAZRLU010000408.1:0-1592 GCA_045647045.1 Eubacteriales bacterium | reverse complement strand
GCCCTCATCACCAACGCCCGTTGAAAGCGAGCGAGAGGCAAGGATACGGCGCAAGGCGGCGTATACCTCGCAGCAAAGGCGCACGCCCTCCGAAAAGCTATCAGCACCCGTGGGCAGGATCATAAACTCCTGAATATCGATGTTGTTTGCCGCGTGTGCACCGCCGTTTAGTATATTCATCATTGGGATCGGCAAAGCGGATGCATATATGCCGCCAAGGTAGCGGTAAAGCGGCATATCAAAGCTTGCCGCCGCGGCGCGTGCTACGGCAAGGGAGACGGAAAGAATTGCATTTGCTCCGAGATTCGACTTATTTTGAGTGCCGTCAAGTGCTATCATTATACTGTCAATACGCGACTGATCGCAAGCGCTGATGCCTACAAGCGCCGGTGCTATACGGTTGTTTACGGATGCAACGGCGGCGCTTACCCCCTTACCGAAATAGCGCGCACCGCCATCGCGCAGCTCATATGCCTCGTGCTTGCCGGTAGAAGCGCCCGAGGGCACGGAGGCAGTACCGCGCACGCCCGATTCGAGTATTACCGTAGCCTCTACGGTTGGATTTGCGCGTGAGTCTAATATTTCGCGCGCATATATGGCTTTAATATCCGATAAATTCATTTTATCACCTTCCCTTTGCTTGATTTTTTGCAAAAGGAGGGCAAAAAATTCAATCGGCGCATAAAATGTAAAAAAAGAATGGAGAAAAATTATGATAATACATACCGTACAGGGCATGGAATGCCCTTATGATATTGCGGCAAAATATTCCGTGCCAGTAACAAAGCTGCTTTCCGATAACGGCAGGGGCGAGCGGCTTTGCGAGGGCGAGGAGCTTATTGTTATTATGCCAACAAAAACCGCCGTTGTACGCGGCGGCGATACCCTGCACAGCTTTGCGGCGCGATATGGGGTAAAGGAAAGCGCGGTAATAGCCGCAAACCCGGAGCTTGCAATCGATAAAAGGCTGCGCCCCGGGCGTATACTTGCCGTTAAGCAGCACAATCTTGGGCTTGGCGCGGCAACCGCCGTAGGAATAACCGACTGCGGCACGGAAAACGCACATTTAGAGCGTGCCCTGCCCTATCTTACCTACGTTATAATACGCGCGCTTGAGGTAACCGAGGACGGTATACGCGCCGTGCGCGATGCCCGCGGAGCCGTAGCAAGGTGTACCGCAGAGGGCAAGCCGGTTTTGCTTGGGGTTACAGATACAACGGGCGGTGCGTTTCTCGGCAACCATGACACCATTACCGAGGCGCTACCCGATATATGCCGCAAAATGGGGGCGTGCGGAATATGCCTGATAGCAAACGAGGGGGCGATCTGCCGCCCAAAGGAATATTGCAGCTTTGTGCTTGCGGTAAGAAAGCGGTTTATTGGCTGCGAGCTTATGCTTTTCACCGCGCTTACCGAGGGAGCGCCCGCGGATGCCGCCGAGCTTGCAGACGGCGCGGTTTTTATAACGGACGGCACGTCAACCGCGGCAGACAGAGCGGCTATGGAAAGGCTTTCCGCCTTAGCAGAGAGCTCTAAAATATTTGTAGATCTTCCCTCTCGCGTACGGGTTGGCGATACGGATGCCTGCGCCG
>JAZRLU010000407.1:0-1843 GCA_045647045.1 Eubacteriales bacterium | reverse complement strand
AGGAGACTGACGGTGAGACCGTTGCAGTTGAGAACACTCATCCCGCAGGCGATTTCGATCCCGTTGAGGACGAGGAATAATATGCTTGGCAAGACAATTGCGGCAATTTCAACCCCACCCGGCAAGGGTGGGGTTGCGATTATAAGGATAAGCGGAGAGCTTGCGCTTGATATAGCAGAGCGCATTTTCGTGCCGCGATCAAAGAAAAAAATCACCGAAAGCGCACCCCGTGTACAGATATTCGGTGATATTTTACTCCGCGGAGAGCGTATCGACGACGGTATGCTTACCTACTTCCCCGCCCCGCACTCCTACACGGGCGAGGACGTTATTGAAATATCCTGCCACGGCGGAATACTCATCACGGGTATGGTGCTTGAAAGCGCACTTGCAGAGGGCGCAGAGCTTGCAGGGGCAGGAGAATTTACGCGCAGAGCACTTGTTAACGGCAAGATATCGCTGACGGATACCGAGGCTATCGGGCTTTTGCTTGAAGCCAAAAGCGAGGCGCAGGTGCGCCTTGCAAAGGCAAGCTCACGCGCAATACTTAACACGGCATGCGAGGAAATACGCGATGAGCTTGTATCCTTGCTTTCATCCATCTATGCGCGCATAGATTATCCCGAGGAGGATCTTGGGGAGCTTAGCACGGATGAGATCACAAGCGGAATAAGCAAGGTGCTGCAGAATATGAGCAAGCTTGCATCCACCTACCGCACGGGACGTGCTATAACCGAAGGAATTGACACGGTTATATGCGGCGCACCCAATGCGGGCAAAAGCACGCTTTACAACCTGCTTGTAGGTGAGGATGCCGCTATAGTTACAAGCATCCCGGGCACAACGCGTGACGTGCTTCAAAAAAGCGTTACCGTTGGTGACGTAATGCTTAATCTTTTTGACACGGCAGGCATCCGAATTGACGTTGGAGACGAGATAGAGCGCATCGGCGTAGAGCGCTCGGGCGAAAAAATTCGCAAGGCAGAGCTTATACTTGCGCTCTTTGATTCCACAGCAGAGCTTTGCGAAAGCGAGTGCGATGCACTTCTCGGCGCTCTTAAGAGCACCGACGGAATAGAGATCGCCGTGCTTACCAAATGCGGCGAGGGCGAGGCTAAAACGGGCGAGGATGCCCTTTCCAAGCTCGGCTTTGACCGTATACTTAAGATAAACTCACTTCACCGCCCTGATGAGGCAAAAGCGGCTATAACCGCTACCGTAGAGCACCTTTTCAAGGAGGAGAAGCTTGTTATAGGCACAGATGCGATCATATCGACCGCACGCCAAAGCGCCGCCCTTACGAAGGCTATGGCATACCTTGACGCCGCATACGGCGCATATATGGCAGGAATGCCCGAGGATGCCGCAAGCTCGGATATTGAGCTTGCACTCGGCGCTATCGGCGAGCTTGACGGCAGAGCTGTAAGCGAAGAGGTCGTTGCGGATATTTTTGCAAAATTCTGCGTTGGTAAATGATCGACGGGCTTTGCGGCAGAGCTGCAAGTGACAAGGTAGTTGCCGATATTTTTGCAAAATTCTGCATTGGTCAATGATCGGAAGATCCTTTGCAACGGCGCCGCAATAGGTACTTAAGCTTTGATATAAGCTTGCGATAGGAGCTTTGCGGCAGAACCGAGGGCTACCGAGCAGATCAAGCTTAGCTTGGTGCGAGCTGATGGCTTTGCGGCGGTGGTGTGGGCTTCACACGCGGAGTTTACCGTGGCTACGGCATTATAAGCTTACCTTATCACGAGGCTGCCAACGTCTAAAAAGCCGGAAGTGAGGCTCATACCAAGCGCCATACATATGGCTATGATAAGTCGGATCGTAGCCATGTCGTTCT
>JAZRLU010000406.1:0-8898 GCA_045647045.1 Eubacteriales bacterium | reverse complement strand
ATGCAACTGTTAAGTTGCAATTCATTGCAGAGCTCTGCTCTGCCGTTATATTGCACAAAAAAATGAAGGCTTTTTTTACGCTTCGAACGGTTTTTTCTTGAAAAAGTAGGTTTTACGCGTTTTTTTACGAATTTAAGTCTTTTATTTCCGCGCGCGTTGTTGTAAAATAGTATATCATTATTATAACATTCTAATATTATGACGTAAAGCAGAAAGGAATCTACTATGAAAGCATTTTTCAAGAGTAAAGCGGTGCGCATTTGTCTGGCGCTTGTAATGTGCGTAATTATCGGAGTATGCACAGTGCTTGCAAGCACGGCTGCAGAGGGTGACGGAGTTTCATTCTCCCCCACTGAATTTTATCAGATGGAAAAACCGCTTCCAAGCTTCACCTCTTACACCTTTGAGTGTGAGTTTTACGTGCCCTCGAATTTTACCGGAAGAGCATATAATTTTATCGGTAACTGGGCAAGCAACTCCGCTGACCGCGACGGTAACGAGTGGAACATCGAGCTTCACAACAACGGAAGCATAAGACTTTACCACGCGAAGGGCGGCGACGTTTACTTTAACTCCAACAGCTCTGCCAATACCGGTACACCCACCGACTACCGCATCTATACAAAGGATGCAAGCGGTAAGCCCGTTTACGTTAAGATGACGATCACCGTTGATACCGCGGCAGGCAACGCATATCTTTATATGAACGGCGAGCAGGTAGGCAGCATAATAAACAGCACCGCGCTCAAAAACCGTACCTATACTGCCAGCACAAAGCACCCCACCCACAGAATAGGCTTTGACTACAGAGACGACACCAACTGCTATTTCAAGGGTCAGATCCGTAATATGGCAATGTATAACTACATAAGAACCGATGCCGAGATCAAGGCTGATGCGGCGGCATTTGCCCCCTCTGCCTCCGACACGGGACTTATGTTTGCTTATGACTTTACCGCAATGGCGGCAGGCGGCGGATTTGCTGCCGACCTTTCCGCAAACGGTAATAATGCAAGCGTCGTAAACTGGACTACCACCGAGGGTAGAAGCTTTACGGTTGACGATGAGCTTTTTGCAACCGACACCCTCTCTGCTATGCCGAGAACGTATGAGGCGGTTATCTGGGCACCCCTTACCTCGAACAGAACCGGTCTTCTTTTCGGTAACTACGGCAGCGGCAACGCGGCACTTCTTAATTTTGAGATATATTCCTCGGGTAAGCCCTCCATCTATATTAAGGATGAGAGCGGCAACCTTATGGACACCAAGTTCTCTTACGATATAAGAAGAAGCGGCTGGGCACACCTTGTTATTACGCACGAAACGCTTGAGAGTGGCGGAGCAAGATTCAGCTGCTACGTTGACGGTGAGCTTGTTGATCAGTTTACAACCGAGCTTTCTTACGAGTTTGACCCCGCATCTCTTACAACCCTCTCGCTCGGACGCGATTCAAGATCGGGCAACGTTCAATACTACAAGGGCAGAATAAAGAGCCTTGCACTTTACTCCGACGTGCTTACGCAGGAGCAGATAAAGGCTTCCTATAAGAACGGCATTGATGCAGATAACGAAAGCATACTCTGCCACTACGAGCTTAACGGCACGGAGGGCGCGCCGAGGATTGAGGATCAGAGCGACAACAACGTAGACCTTCGCCCCATATTCTGCGAATCTGCAGGCAGCCCCGTGCTTGGCGAGGACTACGCTTACTCCTTCGCGGTGGTAGGCGACACGCAGAAGCTTGTTTACTACGATGCATACAACGGCACAAGCTACACCTCCTATATTTACGATTGGCTCGTTGCGAACAAGGATAAGAAGAATATTCAGTTCGTAATGGGTATGGGTGATATCACCGATAAGAACGGTAAGGATCAGACCGCAGACGACGGTATTGATCAAACCGATATAGAATGGGATATCGCAGTACGCGAGATCACCAAGCTCAATGCGGCAAGCATTGCATACTCGCTGGTTCAGGGTAACCACGATTCCGTAGCGCAGCTTGACAAGTTCTTTGCCTCCAATGCAAACTTCACAGGTGCGGACATAGGCTACTACAGCGGCAACAGCCTTGGCAACTACTATATGCGCTTTACCGCAGGCGGCAATAAGTATATGGTATTCGTATTCGAGTACGGCCCCGATGACGCCGTGCTTACTTGGGCAGGAAATGCCATTGCGGCTAACCCCGACTACAGCGTTATTCTTACAACACACGCATATATGTTCCGCGACGGTACAACGCTTGATATAAACGACGTTGTTCCCCCGAGAACAAATACCGAAAATACAGATCCCACCTCTGCAAACTACAACAACAACGGCGACCAGATCTGGACAAAGCTTGCATCCCAGTATGAGAACGTTATTATGTGCCTTTCCGGCCACGATCCTTGCGCGAACGTTGTTTTCAGATCCGACCTCGGTATTCACGGCAATACCGTATTCCAGGGTCTTGTAGACTTCCAGAGCATGGACACCGCGTACGACTACAAAACGGGTATGGTTGCTATGCTTTACTTCTCGGCTGACGGCAAGCAGGTAAAGGTTGAGTATATATCCACCTACAAGACGCTTGAGGCGCAGAAGCTTGATCCCACAGCGGGTGACGTGCTTTACAGCGAGAGCATTAACACCATGACTCTTACCTACCCCGAAAAGCAGGCGCTTGCAAGCGCTACCGTTACCATCAACGGTGTGGACGGCTACGTTATCCCCGGTCAGTATGCAAACGAGGTTACCTATCCCTTTGTTGTATTTAAGACCGACAAGACCTTTATCGGCGGCTACGGCGATCTTGGTGCGGCTACTGCGGCTGCAAAGGCAAAGGGCGCGGGCGGTAACTACGTTATCCTTATGCGCCGCGATGCGGAGCAGACCACAAAGTCAAGCGGTCTTGCATCAATATACGGCAGCCTTACTATCGATCTTGGCGGCAACACGCTTTACAAGACTGCGGTTGGATATATCTTTGATATGTACGTCGACGGTAACTCCGGCGCTACGCTTAAGAACGGCTACGATACACGCGGTACCTTCTCTATGATCAACGGTACTATCGTATCCTCGGATAAATCTCACCCCATTGCCTGCGCTAACTACGGTGCATCGCTTGCAAAGAGCGTGCTTATGACCTTTGTATTTGACGGTATCACGTTTGTTGACGTTGCGGGCGGCTATAATATCCTCGCTACCTGGGAAAACGGCTTTACCGGCGTAAAGGGCGATACCGTTATGAAGGTTGACGTTACCTTCAACGATTGCGTATTCGATTACAAGAATTCCATAGACGGCACCGAGATGATATACCTTATCAACCGCGATCATTACGACTATGACAGAACGGTATTCAACGTTCAGATCAACGGCGGTAAGATCATATCTAACAGTGCGATTTCCTACGCGACGTTTATAAAGACAAACGATAACACAAACGGCAGAAGAGATACCGTTTCCTTCGGTGTTGGCGCGGACGGCAAGTATATCTCCCAGCTTCTGCCCATAGGCACCTCCTACGTTGATCTGCCCGGCACTTGGACAGATCCCGCGGGCAACAAGTATCACTTCACAAGATGCGAAGAGACTGCAACAAACTTTGTATATGACTTCGTACCCGGTGAGCCCGGCGAGATCATTGAACCCGACAACCAGACCAAGTACGGCTGGATACCCGATGCTTACCTTGATGCAAAGCAGTACCCCATCGTGCTCTTCCAAAACGGTGAGTTTGTTGCGGCGTTCTCCGTATATGCGGACGGCAGCAATACAGGCGGCGCTATTGCAAAGGCAAAGGAGCTGCTTGACGGCAACGCTGAAGGAGAAAAGGGCGGCGAGGTATTCATCCTCTTCAGAGGCGATGCAACCGCAACAAGCAAGTTCCCCAACGTAGGTCAGATCCTCGGTACTGTAAACATCGACCTTAACGGATATACCCTCTCACAGACCTACACCAACGAATCCCTGTTCTTCACTCAGGCAAAGAACTGGAAGGGTATGGACGATGCCACCTTCAATATCTACGGCGGTACCGTAGAGCTTAAGACCAACCTTCTTACCTTCGGCGCGTACGGCACGGGCTATGCGGATGCCGCAGGTATGAAGACCTTCCACATCAACTTTGATAACGTTACCTTTAAATATGCTGCAGGCGCAACCGCAAAGCAGTTCCTCGGCCGTTACTCGGATGATGCAACAACAAACGGCAAGAGCGTTGGATATGACGTTAAGTTCAACAATTGCGTATTTGATCTGACAAACGCATCCGACCTTACCTGCCTGTTCAATGCAAACGATACCAAGATCGGCATTGAGGGTGACAGCGCAACCTCCGGCACGAACTGTATTATCAATATCGTTGTAAACGGCGGCGAGATCATCAGCGATAACGGCAGCACCGTTTGGGCAGAGTGGGGCGAGAACGGCTCGTCCGTAACCTTCGAGAAGAACGAGAACGGCAGCCTTACGGCGCTTACCACAGCCGCCGAGAGTGTTACAAACGGCGTTGTATCCTCTCTTGGCGAGCTTGTATTCGTAAAGAGTGACGCAGGCAATATCTTCACGCTTACCCCCAAGGCGCTTGCCGATACCGCATTTACTCCCTTTGTAAGCATCACGCTTGACCGCGATCTTATACTTAACGTATACGTGCCCGTAAGCGATAAGCTTACCGCCCTCACGTTTGCAGGTGCGGCAGTTGACCTTACCGCGCTTGAGACGGCAGAGCTTGACGGTAGCGCGTACTACGTGATCAGAACTCCCCTTGCGGCATCCGCGGCGGCAGGAACGCTTGAAATGAGCGCTACACTTACCGCAGGTGACTTCAGCGCAACAAAGAGCTACACCTTCTCTACCGTAAGATACGCCGAGCTTGTTCTCGAAGGCGAAAACGAGATCGAGAAGGCACTTGTTAAGAACGTTCTCTCTTACGTTCGCGCGGCATACGCGTACTTCAGCACCACCGATGAGGATGCAATGGCACGTATCGATGCTATCCTTGGCAAGGATTACGACAAGAACAACGCTCACGTACAAGAGGGCTCCGCAGAGTCTGTTACCACGGGCTTTAAGGGTGCAACCCTTGTGCTTGATGCTACCCCTGCTATCCGCTTCTACCTTGAGGACGGTGCCGATGCAAGCGCATACGCCTTCTATATCGGCGGCAGCAAGGTAAATACCGTAACCGGTACGGATACCAACGGCAGATACATCGAGATCGACGTTTACGCATACGCAATGTGCGAAACCGTTACCTATACGACAAACGGCAGCGAGGGCGGCAGCTACCATATCGCAAGCTACTACGCTTACGCTGCGGCAGGCACGGATGCATCTCTTACCGCGCTTGTAGACCGTATGTGGGCATACTTCCAGTCCGCACGCGATTACCGCAAAAGCGTAACGGGCTAAAGGGAGGCGTAATATGAAAAATTATCAAGCCCCCGAAATAGAGCTCGTAAAGCTCACAACCGATATCATCACTACCTCCGGCATAGGCACGGAAACCACCCCAATGCCCGATGGCGGCGGCATTTGGGATCTTGATATCGGATAAAAAAGATGGGGCTGTCGCATTTAGGCAGAACCAAATAAAAACCGGCTGAAGCATTTTCATAACAGTGCTTCTGCCGGTTTTTTATGCAAATTTAAAGAAATTAAGGTTGAAAACCTACGGTTTTCTTGGTTTATATTGAAGTTTTTATTTTATTCTCGTTTCCTCGCTCAACGTACCTTTGTACGCCTTTCGCTCGTCAGCCAAGAATTTCTGCTCTAAATCCGTTCGCCCCGGGTTCTGTTCTCATTAAGAATTCGCTAAAACTATAATTATAACCGTATTTTTGGCGTTTTTGCATTGATTTACTTGAATTCTTAATGAGACCGCCCCATTTTTTATTATATCATTTCTTTAAGAGCTTCTACGGTAACGTTTTTATCCTTATAAAAAATGTAATTTTCAGCGCCGCTTGTGGGATAGATCGAAGGCTCGTTTCCGTCCTTTCCGTCACTGCTGAACAAGTGAAGAACATTTCCGCATCCGCCGCCATCGCCGCCGATGCCGTTCATACCGCGTGTGCCCGCCGTGCCGTAGGTGATCTTGCATCTTGCCTCAAACAAAATATCCGTATCGCCGCTGATCAACGTATCTACGTACATGGCATATCCGCTGTTGCCGCCGTTACCGCCCATAGCGGAATCACCGCCCCTACCGGGGTTATGGTCAAGTGTTGTATCGCATTTATAGCCGTCACCGCCGTTACCGCCGTTGCCGCCTTTTCCACCGTTACCGCCCGTTAATTCAAGCGCGGTAACTAAATTGGTTTGTACAAGCTTGATATTGAACACGGATACCGTTATTCCAAAGCCGCCGTTGCCGCCACTTGTACCTGCGGTACCGTTTTGACCGTTATGCGAGGATGACGTACCGTTTGCACCCGAGGTGCCGTCTGTACCGTCTTTGCCGTTACCGCCCTTGATTTTTAATACACCCTTACCGAGGCTGACGTTCAGATTTTTACATATAACGGCATCGGCACCGTCTTTATGCTCTGCCGTACCGTTTGCCGCAGATATGCTAAACTCACAGTATCCGCTTGTATACTCGTCAAAGGTAAATACGTCAAGATATAAATTCTCTATATTTTCAAAAACGGGCACAGGCACCGAGGCACCTACCGTGCTTAAATACAAGCCGCCCAACCTTGACTCCACCCTGAGGCTATCGTAGCCGCTGAAAAGCGCTGTGGGAGTATCTGTAGTAATACCCGACGGAGAAACGTCAAAGCCGCCGTCAAAGATGATATGCAGATCCTTATTGTTTACGGCAGCAAAGTTTGCCTTGATCTGTGCGTAACTCTCCTTATCGGATGAGACGAAGGTGATCTTTTTTATCCGAGAGGGCAGATCGAACGTACCGAGCGAAAGCGTGTTGCTCGTATTTACGGTCACGGTAATCTCGGTAAGATTGGGAAATACCCTTTCAAAGAGTGCATTGCTTGCCCTCATCAAGCCGCTGATACTGCTTACCTCTATAGCCGTTATATCATTTGCAATGTCGGCAGTTATTTCATACGGCTTAAGATCGCTTTTTGCTATCCTATTGTATGCCCTTGCGATATCATCTGTAGAAATCACCGAGCTATCAACCGAATAATCAATCTCTACCGTACCGACAAGCTCCGATCCTATAACGAAGCTACCGTTGCGCGCGCCGCGGACCTCAATGTTTCCGTTGCCGTTAAGCACAAGATTTTTGTGCTGCACGCCATCTTCAGAAACGTCGGTTAAAACTACCTTTGAGCACGGGAGTAATGCGTTTGAAGCTAATTTTACGCCGTTTGCATAGACCTCATATTCCGCGCCGAATTCAAGCACGGCGCTTTGCACGTTACCCTTATACTTTAATGCAACGGTATCGCCGGTGTCAACGCACCTAAGCTCAATATCCGATATCTCGGCAAATGCATTGTTCACGAACACGTCGTAGTATACTATCCTATCGCCGCCGAGGTCCCCGAGTGAGTCCTTGAAGCTTACGGTTGCATATCCCTCGCTCAGGGCGTGTATGTGATATTCCTTATTGCCGTCATACCCTTTTTGCTCGCTTATTGCGATAACGGATTCATCGCTGACGTCCACGTCTGCATACATCGGAAGCTCTATGACGTAGCTTGAATCAACCGTAAGCGTTAATGAGCCCGCATAAACGGTTACCTCGCGGAACATTGATCCGAGCACGAAGGCAAAGAATACAAATGGGAGCAAAAACGCAAGGAATACAAGAAAATTCAATATTTTATATTTCATTGCAGCTCTCCTATCCTACAGTAATACTCATAGACCTCGTGGATCTCTTTTGATGCGAAAGTGTTGAAGAATTCATAAAACGACGATATTCGTGAAAGCTTTTGCTTTGCCTGTGCGCGGAGCACGATACGGTAAACTCCGCTCTCTTGCCCCTCAAAATTCAGCGTAACCGTTTGATCTGCCAAGCCCTTATCATCGAGGGCAAGCATAACGCTTTGGCAAAACGTGCTCTCACCCGTATTCTCATCCACGCGATACATCTGTACTACGGCATACGTTACCTTATACTTATCGTCAAATCGCACGCCAACATCCATTGTACCGCTTGCCGGAATACTTATCTTTTCGCTGCGCGGCATTATAACGTCATCCCCTGCCATAACCGAAAGCTGGAATTTATAATCGCTTTGCTTTCCGTTTTTTTGAAGGATGCCCTTGAAATACGGGCTTTCATTTGCCGATATGCTATATGTATAAGTCTTGTATTCTTCCTCAACGATCTCACAGGCGCCATCTGTGGTATAAACAACGTATTCCTTCATCATAATTACGAGATCGAGCCTGCCCGACTGCTGAAGAAGGCTTCCGTCTTTATTTTTGATAGAAAACGTCCAGCCGTTATTTTCTATGTCATTCCACGTTTCACCCGAGATCTGTGCCAAGGTATCCGCGCCCGAGCGGATAAGATAGACGTGTGATGAATTGTAATGCGCCAGTCTTACAGTACCGACAGGCAGAGAATCACCTGCGTAAATTTCCTTTACGTAGCCGCCGCCAAGACCGTAATCAGATGCAGCGGTTCCCTCTTCAAATTGAATTTTGAAGCCGTAGGGACCGTAAACCGTGGCAGAGCTTGCCGTTATATCGGGGCGTGCAAAGCTTTCGATACCAACGTCAAAGACTTTTGTTTTGCTTTTATCAATCGCGGTATCGCCAAACGAGGTAAAGATCACGTTATCGGCACTGAAGGTTCTGTCCGAAAGAAAATTATCTGCCGAGGGTGAGCTTGTAAGAAGCGCGCCTGCCGCGTGATCGCCAATACTTTTAAATCCTATGCCAAAGCCCACAGAGCACATAAATATAAACAGCAGCACC